>NZ_JAQHYR010000005.1:0-245788 GCF_027858075.1 Clavibacter sp. CT19
TGACGGTGACGCGGGCGGGGGGGGGGGGGGGGGGGGGGGGGGGGGCCGCCGGCCGGGGGGGGGGGGGGGGGGGGGGGGGGGGTGGGGGGGGGGGGGGTGCGGGCGGCGCGGCGGACGGAGGCGGGACGGGCGCGGATGCGGATGCGGCGTCGGGACGCGAGGCCGGCGCCGGCGCCGCGTCGGGACGCGGGGACGCGGGCACGGCGACCGTGGGGGCGTCGCGGTCCGGGTGCGCGGCCGGGGCGGCGGCACCGGCGACTGCGGCGGCCGCGCCGACCGCGCCGACGGTCGGGAGGACGCGCGTGCGGTCCTCGTCGCCGTCCTGCTCGGGATGGTCGGCCTCGGTGACGCGGCGGTCCGCGTCCTCGTCATCGTCGACATCGCCGAAGAGGAGCGCGATGGCGTCGACGGGCTCGGCGTCGGACGCGACGGGATCGCGGTCGTCACGGTCGTCGGCGACGGGCGAGCCCGGGGCGTCACGGTGCTCGTCGGCGTCGGCCGGGGCGGGATCGCCGTCGGACGGGCGGGCCCCGTCCGCGACGGGAGCGGGGCCCGACGACGCGGCGTCCGCCGGGGCGACAGCGGCGACAGCGGCAGCGGCGGCTTCGGACGGAGCGGGCGCCGCCACCGGGGCACCGGCGGCCCACGCCATGGCGGCGGCACGCGCGGCTGCGGCGGCGGGCGCGAGCGGGGCGGAGGCGTCGTCGCGCTCCGCTGCGTCACCGTCAGCAGCGGCAGCGGCAGCGGCAGCGGCAGGCTCGGCGTCCCCGTCGTGCGCCGCCTCGATCGCGGCCGGCCCCGCGGTGTCGGCGCGGCCGGCGGCATCCGCCGCGCCCACCGGATCGTCGACGACCCCGGCGTCCTCGTCGAGGCCCTCGTCGACGCGGGGCGTGAGGTCCACGAGGTCGTCGGCGGGCGTCTCCGCGGGCATCTCGGCGGCCGGCTCCTCGACGAGCTCGGCGTCCACCACGGCGGACTCCACGGCGCCGTCGGCATCGGGCTCCGGGAGGCGCTCGACGCCGTCCCCGTCCGCGATGGGCTCGAGCACGAGCTCGGCGGTCGCGTCGTCGACGGGCTCGGGATCCGACTCCAGCTCGCCGGACAGCACCTCGCCGGACGGCGGCGCGTCGGACGTCGGCGCATCCGGCAGCGTGGCATCGGACGGCGGCGCATCCGCCGGCACGGTCCCGGCGGGCAGGTCCACGGGCGCCGGGACGTACCCGGGGTCGGGCTCGCCCGCGAACTCGAGCTCGTCGGCGATGCCGGGTGCCGCGGCGATCTCCGGCTCGGGCGCCGGGCCGGGCGCGTCGTCAGCGGGGTCGGCCTCGGCGGAGGCGTCCGCCTGGTCGAGCGGGGCGATCCGGTCGGCGTCCTCGGTCGCGTCGAGCGGGGCGATGCCGGCGAGGATGTCGTCCGCCGGGGCCTGCGGCGCGTCGGCGGGAGCGGGGTCGATGCCCTCCTCCTGCGCGGCGGCGATCTCATCGGCCTCCGCCTGCTCCGCGTCGTCGCGGTCGGCGGGCTCGGGCTCGACGCCCTCGATGCCGCCCCAGCCGGTCGGCGCCAGCGGGCGGACGGGCCGCTCCCGGTCGGCGTCCGTCGCGGGACGGACGGCGAAGGGGTCGTCGTCGCGGTCGCGGTCGCGGCCGGATCCGCCGCCGGGAGGCGCCTGCCCGTCCACTACGCGAGCCCCAGGTCCTCGAGGCCGATGGCGTAGAGGTAGCGGTGGCCGGCGGCCTCGATGACCGCGCGGGCGTCGGTCGAGCGGTCGACGACCACGGCGACCGCGGCGATCTCCGCGCCCACCTTCTCGAGCGCCTCGATGGCCTTCAGCGGGGATCCGCCGGTGGTGGAGGTGTCCTCGACGACGATGACGCGCTTGCCCTGGAGGTCGGGCCCCTCGACCTGGCGGCCGCGGCCGTGGTCCTTGGGCTCCTTGCGGACGACGAACGCGTCGTAGCCGCGGCCGACCGCGGCGCCCTGGTGAAGGATCGCGGCGGCGATGGGATCCGCGCCCATGGTCAGCCCGCCGACGGCGGCGACGTCGGGCACCTCGGCGATGAGGTCGAGCATGACCTGCCCGATGAGCGGCGCGACGCGGTGGTCGAGGCTCACGCGGCGCAGGTCGACGTAGTAGGTCGCCTTCTTGCCGCTCGTCAGGGTGAAGTCGCCGTGGAAGACGGCGTCCTCCTTGATGTGGGCGATGAGCTGCTGGCGCGCGTCGGAGGTCGTCACGCAGCCGATCCTACGGGCGGGGGCCCGCGCCGACAGGTGCGACGGGCGGGCGCGACGCGACGCGGATCAGCTGCCGGATGCGGTCGGCAGGCCGAACACCGTGCCCACCGCCGCCACGTCGTCGCCGCCGTGGCCCGCGGCGGACGCCTCCGCGTACGTCTCGCGGAGCGCCTCGAGCATCGCGGTGTCGAAGTCGTGCGCGTCGGCGCCGTCGAGCGCGGCGAGCATGAGCGTCACGTCCTTGAGCAGGCCGTCGAGCGCGAACGACGGCGCGAGCTCGCCCGCGAGCATCGACCCGCCCTTGAGGTGCGCGTACGGGGTGTCGGCGGCGCCGCCCGCGATCGCGTCGAGGAAGAGGCGCGGCTCGACGCCGAGCAGCTGCGCGAGGCCGAGCGACTGGCCCGTCGCAGCGGTGATGGACGCGATCCAGGCGTTGCAGGCGAGCTTGAGGGCGGATCCGGGACCGGCGGTGGACCCGGCGACCACCGTGCGCGAGCCGGTCGCCTCGAGGACGGGGCGCGCGACGGCGAGGTCGTCCTCGGATCCGGAGACGAGGTGCACGAGGAGGCCCTGCTCGGCGGGGCCGCGCGTGCCGAGGACGGGCGCGTCCACGAACCGGATGCCGTGCTCGGCGGCGAGCGCGGCGATCCGGCGGGTGCCCTCGACGCCCACGGTGGACGACTGGAGCACCACGGCGCCGGGGCGGAGCGCGGGCGCGACGTCGGCGAGGACCTCGAGCACGGCGTCGTGGTCGAACAGCATGACCACCACGATGTCGGCGTCGCGCACCGCGTCGGCGGCGCTCTCCGCGACGGTCGCGCCGTGGTCCGCGAGGGGCGCGGCCCTCTCGGCGCTGCGGTTCCAGACCGTGAGCGGGAGGCCCGCGCGGAGGATCGAGCGGCTCATGCCGGAGCCCATCACGCCGGTGCCGAGCAGCGCCACGCGGGGCGGCCCGTCAGATGCGGGGGCGGAGGCGGGCGCGGCAGCGGTGTCGTCGGTCATCCCCCGACGGTACGCCCGCCGGATCGGAGACCATCGCGCCCGCGCATGACGACGGGCCGCCGATCGCGGGGATCGACGGCCTGTCGGGCGGTGCGGACGGCTCAGACCGCGGGCGCCTCGGCGTCGTCGTCGGAGCCCTCGCCCGGCAGCACGATGTCGGCGATCGTCACGTCGACCCGCGTGACCGGCCGGCCCACGAGCTCGGTGACGGCGTCCGTGATGGCGGCGCGCACGTCGGCGGCGACCTGCTGGAGCGGCACGCCGTATTCGGCGACGAGCGTCACCTGGAACGCGACGCCGGACTCTTCGGTCTCGACCGAGACGCCCTGCGTGAGGTCGGTCTGGCCGATGCGGTCGCGGAGCTGGCCGATGACGCGGGCCGCGCCGCCGCCGAGCGCGTGCACGCCGGGGATGTCGCGGATCGCGAGGCCCGCGACCTTCGCGACGACGCCGTCGGCGACGACCGTGTCGCCCTCGGCGAGCGCCCCGGAGGAGACGGTGCCGGAGGATGCCGGCGCGACGCGCGTGACGTCGGCCGGGGTGGGAGCGGGGGTGCTGGGGCTGGTGCTGGGGTTCGTGTCGCTCATGCGGTTCCTCACCGTCGGGGCCCGTCGGACGGGCGTCTGCTGTGGTACTCATGGATCAGACGCGGCTCGTCCCCGGTTCGTCACGGACCGGACCCGGACCCGGCTCGTCTCCCAGCGCACACGGAGGTACGGCATGGCCCTCTCCTCCTCCCTGCAGGACGCGGGCGACGGGATCCTCGCCGAGCGCGCGGCCGACGGCGACACCCGGGCCTTCGAGGTCCTGGTCCGCCGGCACGCCTCCTACATGCGGGCCTTCGCCATCCGGCTCACCGGATCCCGCGCCGACGCGGACGACGCGGTGCAGGAGGCGCTCATCACCGCGTGGGACCGGCTGCCCACGCTCGAGAAGCCGGACCGCGTGAAGAGCTGGCTGCTGCAGATCGTCAGCCGCAAGTCCCTCGACCGGATCCGTGCGCGCCGCCCCGCCGACGACATCGACGACCACGAGATCGCCGACCGGCTCACCTCGCCGGAGCGCGATGCCGAGACGTCGTCGCAGATGCGCGCGCTGGCGGTCGTCCTCGACGCCCTGCCGCGCGAGCAGCGCGAGGTGTGGATGCTGCGCGAGGTGGGAGGCTTCTCCTACGAGGAGATCGCCGAGAGGCTGGGCGCGACGCCCTCGACCATCCGCGGCCGGCTGTCCCGGGCGCGCACCACGGTGATGACGAGCATGGAGGCGTGGCGATGAGCGGCACCGGACCGCACGGGGGACCCGCCCTCGACGCCGACGGCGAGCCCCTCGACATGGCTGCCCTCGCCGACTACCTCGACCGCGGGCGCACCCCGCGCATCGCCGCGTACGAGGACGACCCCGACATCCGCAACGCGCTCCGCGCCCTCGAGCACATGCGCGACCTCGGCCGCGAGCTCGTGGAGGCCGAGGCCGAGGAGGCCGAGGCCCCGGGCGACGACTTCTTCCGCGGCGTGCTCGCGCACATCAGCCGCGAGTCGCGCGCCGGACGCGACATCCCGCTCTCCCACCCGGATCCGGGGGTCAGCCTCGCGCTCACCGAGGGCGCCGTGCGCACCCTCGTGCGGCAGGCGGGCGACGAGGTGCCGGGCGTGCTCATCGGCCGCTGCACGCTCGACGGGGACGTGACGCGCGCCGGCGAGCCGGTCCGGGTCGCGCTCACCATGAGCGTCGTGTGGGGGGATCCGCTGCCCGAGCTGGCGCAGCGCGTGCGCGAGCGGGTCCACGCGGCCCTGCTCCGGCACACCGAGCTGCGCGTCGAGGGCATCGACGTGACCGTGGTGGACGTGCAGGCGCCACCCGCGCCCGAGGAGGAGGCAGCACGATGACCCTCGACGACGACGCGTCCGCGGCGCCCGGCACCGGCCCGCTCCCGGACCCCGCCGCCCTGTCCCGCGACCTCACCACGGTGCTCCGCGGGGTCGCGGGCGTCGCCGACGTCTTCGCGCCGCGCTCGCCAATGCTGCTCGCCGCCCAGCAGGTCGTGGAGGGCGTCGTCGCCGGATCCTCGACCGCGACCGAGCAGCTCGTCACCGTCGAGACCGGCGAGGGCACCGTGCTCGTGCAGGCGTCCATCGCGGTGGATGCGGCGGGCCGCGCCAGCGACACCGCGCGCGCCGCCGTCGACGCGATCCGCGCGCGCCTCGCCGAGGCCGTCGGCGCGGACGCCGCGGCGCTCGCGACCGTCACGGTGCGCGTCGGCAGCATCGGCTGATCACGAGGACGTCGTCAGAGGGTGACACCAGCTAGTCCGACGGTTTCTCCGCGTACACGGGGACTCGGCGGAGATAAATACGCCCGAAAGTAGTGCCGCGCAGCACCTCCACTGCCCTGAGGCAGTCCTTTGCTTGCGAATGCCGTCTTTCCAGCGCCGCGAGTTGCTGATCTCTCGCCGCGAGCTGCTGTTCTCTCGTCGCAAGCTGCTGTTCTCTCGTCGCAAGCTGCTGCTCTCCCGTCGCAAGCTCGATCTTCATCTCGTCAAGGCGACATGTCGCTTTCGCGAGATCTCCTTCAACGATCGAGGCGGAGCGAAGGGCAGCGTCACGCTCCTCGATCCTGTCTCGGATCTCTCTGCCCAGAGCACGGTTCCGACGCACGAGCGCCTGCATCATCTGAAGCCACTTACCGGTGCTGGCCCAGCCGTAATAGGCCGTGCGCTCCACGCCACCGGCGATGTCGTGGTGGAGCTTCCCTGCCAGGTACTGCTGGAGCACGAGCGCTAGCCCGAACTGACTGACTGCGGGCTGACGCAGCATCTGATGCCGATCGGGCTGGAGGATCCCGGCGTCGACTATCGCGCTCAGGCCGCCGACGTCGAGCGCGTCCTCCGGCCGGGAGGTGTCGGTCACGAGCCGCACTCCGAACGCGGGGATGCGCGTGTCGACCCAATGGCAGTCGTATGTCAGCCATAGAACCCTGGTGGAGCGCTGGGGCTCCCTGTACCGCCGGATGATGTCGTGCTCGCGGGCAGCTTCCTCCCCCTCGACGTTCTCCAGCTCGATTCGGATGAGGTGAAGTACCTGCGGCGTGCGCACAAGGAGATCGACATGCCCCGCCGCCAACTTCGGCGCGACGACGGTCTCGTATCCGAGGGAGCGCGCATGCTCGTCGACGGCGGAGACCAGCGCCCTCTTCCACCCTCCCCCTCGTCGTCTTCCGCGCATCTCCGCACACTGCTCCTCCGCGAGGCCCGGGCCCTCGTCCGGTCGCGGTGTGTGGGCCAGGATGTCGCGTTGAGAAGACGTCCCTCGATGAAGACGCCTCGGGTGCACAGGTCGATCGCAGTCCATGCATCTCAAGCCTTCGCGGGACTCCGTGGAATGCCAGCGGTCATACTGCCCAGGTCTGCGTATGTCGATCGCGGTCCCTCCGGGTCCGATCGCCACGACCATGTTCTGGGGATCCGCCCATCTGCTCATGCCCCTCATCAATAACGGAGACGACCGACAGTCCGTGTGTTCTGTCGACCGGGCACGCGCGCGGCCGGGCCGGTCCCCCGCTCCCGGTACCGTGGACGCATGCGCGTCGCCACCTGGAACGTCAACTCCATCCGCACCCGCGTGGGCCGCGTCGTCGACTGGCTCGTGCGCGAGGACGTCGACGTGCTGGCCATGCAGGAGATCAAGTGCAAGCCCGAGCAGTTCCCGATGGCGGCGTTCGAGGAGGCCGGGTACGAGGTCGACGTGCACGGCCTCAGCCAGTGGAACGGCGTCGCGATCGCGAGCCGCCTGCCGCTCGAGGACGTCGTGACGACGTTCGAGGGGATGCCGAGGTTCGGCAAGCCCGACGCGACCGGCCAGCCGCCGCTCGAGGCACGCGCGATGGGCGCGACCGTCGCGGGCATCCGCCTGTGGAGCCTCTACGTGCCCAACGGCCGCGGGCTCGACGACCCGCACTACTCCTACAAGCTCGAGTGGCTCGAGGCGCTGGCTGCCGACACGCGCGCCTGGCTCGCGGCGGATCCGGAGACGCCGCTCGCGCTCATGGGCGACTGGAACGTGGCGCCGCTCGACACCGACGTGTGGGATCCGGCGCTCTTCGAGGGCAAGACGCACACCTCGGAGCCCGAGCGCGCCGCGTTCGCCGCGTTCCTCGAGGCCGGGCTCGCCGACGTCGTGCGCCCGTCGATCCCCGAGGGCTACACGTACTGGGACTACCAGCAGCTGCGGTTCCCGCGCGACGAGGGCATGCGGATCGACTTCATCCTCGGCAGCGCGCGGTTCGCGGAGCTCGTGGACGCGCCCCGCATCCACCGCGACGAGCGCAAGGGCGACGGCCCGAGCGACCATGTGCCGGTGGCCGTCGACCTCGACGTGGAGACCGAGCTCGACGACGACCGGCCGATGATCTTCTGATCCGCGCCGCGGCCCCGGCCGGACCCGCGAGCCGATGGCCGCTCCCGATTCCGATTCCGGCGCCCAGGGGCGTGCCCCGTAGTCTCGTGGCGTGACCTCCGACGACGACGCGACCCCCGAGCGCGGTCGCCGCGCCGACCGCGGACGCCGCTCCGCCGTCGCGCCCGCCCGCGCCCGACGCCTGCCGACTCCGCCGAAGGCGGCCGTCCCCGCCGTCCCGCGCCGGACGGTCCGGGACCCGGCCGAGACCGAGGTCATCCGCCGCCCGTCGGAGCGGGACGTCGCGCGCGACGCCACCCGCGACCGCCGCGACGCCGCCCGCCACCGCCGCGACGAGGACCTGCCGGGCCCCGCCTGGCTGCCGCGCTGGATCCGCCGGGTGGACCGCCGCGTGCTCGTCACCACCGCGGTCGGCATGCTCGTGGCCGCCCTGATCGGCGGGGCCGTGGCCGCGTACGGACTGGGCCTCATCTTCGTCACCGACGCCTGCGACGTGGACGCGTACGTCTGCGACGACACCCTGTTCACGCTCGGCTACGGGCTCGCCGTCGCCGGCCCGCTGCTCCTCACGGGCATCGCGCTCCTCGTCGCCCTCGTCGGCATGATCCGGGGGCGCACCCGGCCGTGGCTCGTGCTCCTGATCGGGGTGGCCGCGTCGCTCGCGGCGTACGTCCTCGGCGCGGTGCTCGTGCTCGTGGCCGTGCCCGGATCCTCGCCCGTCACCTGACCCGGGAGCCGCATACACCGTCCCGAGCGGGCGCTCCGGCGGCGCGGGCGCCGCACCGCCGTTCCGCTAGCGTGGGAGGCCGGACGCGCTCGACGCGGATCCGGGGGATCGGCCGCACCACGCGGCATGCGAGGGGGCGTAGTGGACAGCGGACGAGTGGCTCTGGTCATCGAGGACGACGGCGACATCCGCCAGCTGCTCGAGGTGGTCCTGCGCCAGGGCGGCTTCGCGGTGCACTCCGCCGGGACCGCGTCCGAGGGCGTCCGCCTCGCCGCGGAGGTCGCGCCCGACGTCATCACGCTCGACGTGGGCCTGCCCGACTTCGACGGCTTCGAGGCCGCGCGCCGGATCCGCCTCGTGAGCGACGCGTACATCGTCATGCTCACGGCGCAGGGCGAGGAGGTCGACACCCTGCTCGGCCTCGAGGCCGGCGCCGACGACTACATCGTGAAGCCCTTCCGGCCGCGCGAGCTCCGCGCCCGCATCTCGGCGATGATGCGGCGCCCGCGCGGCGGCGGCGACTCCCCCGCGGCTCCGGCGGCTCCCGCCTCCCCGGCCGCCGACGCCGCGGATCCCGCGGACGAGCCCGTCCAGCCCGCCGCGTTCGCCACCACCACGACGGTGTCGCCCGCGCTCCCCACCGACGCCGCGCCCGACGACGACGCGGACGCCGACGTCCTCCGCCACAACGGCCTCGTGCTCGACGGGGGCACCCGCCACGTCACGGTCGACGGCGAGCAGGTCGACCTCACCCGCACGGAGTTCGACCTGCTCGCCTCCATCCTCGCGAGCGGCGGCCGGGTGCGCACCAAGGGCGACCTCGTGCGCGACATCCGCGGCGGCCCGTACGCCGTCTCCTCCTCCACCGAGCCGGAGGAGCGCGCCGTCGAGGTGCACCTCGGCAACCTCCGCCGGAAGCTGCACGACGACCCGCGTCAGGCGCGGTGGGTCCAGACGGTGCGCGGCGTCGGCTACCGGCTCGCGCCGCCGCGCGACTGACACCGGGGCGACCGGACGCGGGCGCGCGAGGCCGCCGCGGAGCCGGTGGGCTCCGCGGCGGCTGCGCCGTGGATCGGGGTCCCCTCGGGTGGGATCCCGGTCCCGTCATCCGATCCGGCCTGTCGCGGGAGCCGGTCGGGCGTGCACCTCGACCGTCGGGTCGGCCGCGGGCACGGGTCTGGTGGGGCGGCCTCAGTCGGGCGCGGCCCCGGACGAGGCGCGGATCCAGGACCGCATCGCGTCCATGCTCCGCTCCCCCGTCTCGCCGATGCCGGCGAGGAGGAACCGCGCCGCCTCCGGACGCCCGCCGCGGATGGCCGACTCGAGCTGGGCGGCCGCCGCGCTCAGGCGGAGCGCGCCCACCATCGCGGCCGAGGACTTGACGCTGAGGCAGGCGTCGAGGGCCGCGTCGCGGTCGCCGTCGGCCACCGCGTGCGCGAGGCGGTCCCAGCGGCTCGGCCACAGGTCGACGTAGAAGCGCAGGAAGGCGATGCAGGCGTGCTCGGCGTCCGGGAGCGCGTGCGGCTCGGCGGCCTGCAGCGCGCGCGAGGGGGCGCCGACCGGGCGGGGGGACCCGGCCGGCGCCTGCCCGCGTCCCGGTGCGGGGGCACCACGGGACGCGAGGCGGTCGTCCGGACGGGGGGATCCGGACGACGGGTTCCCGCGGCGCGGCTCGGGGTGGCCGCGCTGCGGGGTCACGTCTCCTGGTGCGGGTACGCCGGGAGACGCAGCGGGGGTGTCCGTCGGGGGGACGACGGACAGTCGGGCGGGACCGGGCACGTCCGACAGCTCGACCAGCAGCTGCTCCAGGACGCGGACGTCGAGGAGCGGGGGGAGCTGCGGGGCACGGGCGGCATGGGCGTTCACGCCCGGCCGCCGACGAGCGGAGCGGAAGGACCGGCCAGGCCGACGGCGGGTACCGTCAGCGCATCCGCGGACCCGGTACGGCACCCGGTGCGCGCGGCTCGGGTGCCGCTCGCGGGGTGGTCGTGGGGGGTCATCCGGTCCTTCGATCGCTCGTGTCGGACGGGTGGGAGGCCCGCCGTGGCACGAGCCTGCCAGCGCCGCATGCCGGTTCGACTCAAGTTGTGGACAAGATCAGCTCAAGTCGGCGCGCCCATGGCAGGGCGGACCGAGGCGGGGCACGCCGGGGCTCAGGATCCCGGGGCCGGCGGCCGGACGCGGAGCGGGATCCGGACCCGCATGGTGGTGCCGACGCCCACGGCGCTCTCCACCTCGATCCGCCCGTCGTGCGCGTCGACGATGGAGCGCGTGATGCTGAGGCCGAGCCCGACGCCCGCGACCGTGCTGGCGCGCGCGGAGCTGGTGCGGAAGAAGCGCGTGAAGAGCTGGGCCGTGTCGTCCTCGGACATGCCCACGCCGTCGTCGCTCACGCAGAGGTGCAGCTGGTCGCCTTCCACGCCGACCTCGGTCGTGACCGTGCCGCCCTCCGGCGTGTACTTCACCGCGTTGCTGAGGAGGTTGTCGAGCACCTGGCCGATGCGCACGGCGTCCACCTCGGCCACGAGCTCCTCGTACTCGGGCTCCACGAGCGCGACGCCGCTCGAGCGCGCATGCGGCCGGATCACGTCGAGCGCGTTCTCCACGATCTCGCCGACGTCGACGAGGTTGCGGTTCACGGCGAGCCGGTGCTGCGCCGCCGTGAGCAGGTCGCCGATGAGGCCGAGGAGGCGCTGCGCGTTCCGCTCCACGATGGCGAGGCGGGCCGCCGTGATGCGGTCCTCCAGGTCGTCCTCGACCAGGTCGTCGGCGATGAGCTCGATGTAGCCGAGGATCGAGGTGAGCGGCGTCTTCAGCTCGTGCGAGACGCTCGCCACGAACTCCTCGCGCTCGGTGACGGCTAGGGCGAGGGCCGTGACGTCGGTGCTCACGACGACCATGCCGAGGGAGCGCCCGTCCGCGGCGACGAGCGGCGAGACGGAGGCGAGCACGGCCTTCTGCGCGCCGCCGTCGCCCACCCAGTACACCTGCCGCGCCATGGCCTCGCCCGCGCGGGCCCGCGCGACCATCTGCCGCTCGGGCGGCACGACCGTGGTGCGGTCCTCCTCGTAGACCAGGCCGCCGATGATCGGGTCGGCCGGGTCGAGGGGGTCGGCGAGCGTCATCAGCTCCACCGACGCCCGGTTCCGCAGCATGATCCGCCCGGTCGGGTCGAGCACCACCACCGTGTCGTCGATGGCGTCGAGCACACCGTCGATGATCGTGTTCCGCTGCTGCAGGTCGTCGAGCGTGGCGGTCAGCTCGCGCTCGATCTCCTCCAGGCGCGCGTGCTGTCGGAACAGCTGCTGCGCGAGGAGGTTCACGGCGACGGCGACGAGCAGCATCACGACGGGCAGCACGACGAGGTGCGACCACTCGGTGGTGTTCGAGGGCAGCGAGCCGGATCGGATGAAGGGGAGCGCGAGGACCACCGCCGTGCCGATGGCGCCCAGCCAGAGCACGTGCAGCGCGAACGCGTACGCGAGCCAGACGACGGGGAAGACGAGGAGGAACGACGTCGACGGCACCTGCGCGCGGATGGCGTCGTGGCAGAGGGCGAGCGCGACGAAGTCGAGCATCGGCAGGAGCGCGACCCAGCCCCCGTCGACGCGGTGCCACGGCACGGCCGCGGCGGCCACCGTGACGAGGACCGCGATCACGGCGCCCACCACGAACCCCGGGTCGGCCACCGAGGCGAGGTCGCCCAGGCCCGCGACGAGCCCGACGACCGCGAGGCTCAGGATGAAGGGCATCTGCGCGTGCAGCGGCTTCGAGAGCGTCATGCTGCGGAGCGCGGCGGGGAGGCGGGAGGCACGGTCGCGCCGTACGGCGGAGGGGGCCTGCTCGCTCACGTGACCCCCCGGTTGCGGTCATCCCCGTGCCGCTCGTCGATCCTAACCGGCGGTGGAGGATCCGCCCCGGACGCCTGTACCCCGTGATAAGGGGGGCCGTAGGGTCGACGGATGACCGATCTGCCCCACGAGCGCCGCGTGGAGATCGCGCACCTCGTGGCCTCCCCCGTGCACCGCCTCGAGGGGCGGCCGGCGGACGGCCCTCGGGACGAGCCGGGAGAGCCCCCGTCGCGCCGCAGCGTGCGGATCCGGGCCGGCCTCGGAATCGTAGGCGACCGCTACTTCGGCCAGCGCGCGCACCGCACAGCCGCGGTCACGGTGATGGCGGTCGAGGCGGTGGAGCGCGTGGCGGAGGAGCTCGGTGTCGAGAGCGGACTGGATCCGGTCGAGACGCGGCGGAACGTGCTGCTCCGCGGCGCCCCCGTCGACGCGCTCCGCGGCATGCGCTTCAGCCTCGACTCGGGCGACGGACCCGTGGAGTTCCAGGGGCACCGGCCCGCGAACCCGTGCGCGTGGATGGACGTGATGCTCGCGCCCGGCGCCTTCCGCGCGCTGCGCGGCCGGGGCGGCGTGCGCTGCGAGCCGCTCGGGGACGGGATCCTCACGGTGGGACCCGCCGTCCTCCGCACCGAGCGGCCTGTGGAGGGCGTGCCCGGCGAGCCCGCCCCGCGCGGAGCGACCCGCGGGGACGCGCCGCGCGGGGACGCGCCGCGCGACGGGGTGCGCCTGTTCTGACGCGCCCCGCCGCGCGGCGGCCGACGCCCGTGCGCCGCGCCGCGCGGTTCCGCGGATCCGCCCTAGTGGACGGGCGTGCCGCCCGTGACCGCGATCGTCTCGCCGCTCGTGAAGCTCGACTCCTGGCTCGCGAGGAACACGTACGTCGCCGCGATCTCCGCCGGCTGGCCGGGGCGGCCGTAGACCGACTGGGATCCGAACTCCTCGACGTCCGACGCCGACTGGCCGACGGGCTGGAGCACCGTCCAGAACGGGCCGGGCGCGACCGAGTTGACGCGGATCCCCTTCGGCGCGAGCTGCTGCGCGAGCCCCTGCGTGAAGTTGCGGATCGCGCCCTTCGAGACGGCGTAGTCGATCTTGTCGGGGCTCGGCTGGTACGCCTGCGACGAGCTGGTCGTGATGATGCTCCCGCCCTTGGGCAGGTGCGGGATCACGGCCTTGCTCAGCCAGAACAGCGAGTAGACGTTCGTCTTCATCGTGCGGTCGAGCTGCTCGGAGTCGAGGTCGAGGATGTCGTCCTCGTTGCGCTGGTAGCCGGCCACCATCACGAGGCAGTCGAGGCCGCCGAGCGCGTCGACCGAGGCCTGGACGATGTCCTGGCAGGTCGTCTCGTCGGAGATGTCGCCGGGCACGAGCGCGGCGGTGCGCCCGTCGGCCTCGATGGTGGATGCGGTGTCGCGCGCGTCCTCGAGCTCCTCGTCGAGGAAGTTGAGCGCGATGTCGGCGCCCTCGCGCGCGAACGCGATGGCGACGGCCTTGCCGATGCCGGAGTCGGCGCCCGTGATGAGCACCTTGCGGCCCTTCAGGCGGCCGAAGCCGACGTAGCTGTCCTGGCCGTGGTCGGGGGTCGGCTCGAATCTCAGCTCGTCGCCGGGGCCCGTCTGCTCCTGCTGCGGGAACGGCGGGGACGGGTACTGCGCGATCGGGTCCTGGATCTCGTACTGGTTGCCGCCGTTGCGGATCTCGCTCATGGGATGCGCCTTCCTTGGTCGGTCGTGGGGTCCCTTCCACCCTGGCCCGGCGAGCGCGCGGCGTCCGGGGGAGGCGGAGGGGTCGTCGGCCGTGCGCTCCTACGATCGGTGCATGACGACGACGCCCGAGTCCGACCTCCCGACCGTCGAGTTCGCGTTCCCGGGGCCGCTGCGGGATCAGCTCGTGGCGGCGATCGTGTCGGGCGAGAAGACCTCGACGAGCTCGCTGCTCATCCAGTACGCGGTCGACGGCGAGGAGCTGCCGGTCGTCGGATCCCGCGGCACCGTCATCGACTCGGAGGGGCGGCCGGTGCTCGTGACCGAGACGACGGCCGTGGAGATCCGCCGGCTGGCCGACGTGCCGCTCGCGCACGCGGTGGACGAGGGTGAGGGCTTCACGACGGTCGCCGAGTGGCGGGACGGCCACGAGGAGTTCTGGACGTCGCCCGAGGTCGTGGCGGAGCTGCCCGCGGGGTTCCGCCTCGACGACGACACCGAGATCGTCATGGAGCGCTTCCGGGTGGTGGGCACGGCGGATCGACCCGCCTAGGGTCGGGTCATGCGCCCCCTCCTCTCCGCCGCCCTCGTGACTGCCGCTCTCGTCGCCCTGTCGGGCTGCGCGTCCGCGGATCCGCGCCCGGCCTCGGCCCCGACCGGCGAGGCCCGCTCGGCCCCGGCGACCGGCGTGCTCGCGACGGAGACCACCGTGGGCATCACCCTCCCGCCCGTGGGGACCGGCTTCGACTACCAGCTCGGCGGCGCCTCCCCCGTGCCCGCGGGCGCGGGCATCGTCGTGCGCGACAGCACGGACGAGCCCGCCGCGGGCGCGTACGGCGTCTGCTACGTCAACGGGTTCCAGACGCAGCCGGGCGAGACCTGGCCCGACGACCTCCTGGTGCAGGGCGACGACGGGCCGCTCGTCGACCCGAACTGGGACGACGAGTTCCTCCTCGACACCTCGACCGCCGCGAAGCGCACGGCCATCGCCGCCCGGCAGGCGACGGCGGTCGATCGCTGCGCCGACGCCGGCTTCCAGGCCGTGGAGTTCGACAACCTCGACTCGTGGAACAGGTCCGAGGGGGCGCTCGACGAGGACGACGCGCTCGCCCTCGCGACCCTGCTCGTGGATCACGCGCACGGGCGGGGCCTCGCCGTCGCGCAGAAGAACACCACCGACATCGGCGCGCGCGGCCGGGACGAAGCCGGCTTCGACTTCGCCATCGCCGAGGAGTGCGACCGCTGGAAGGAGTGCGCGGCGTACACGGCCGTCTACGGACCGCACGTGCTCGACGTCGAGTACACCGACGACCTGCGCGACACGGTCGAGGGCGCGTGCGCGCGGATCCTGGCGCTGGACCCCGCGCCCCGCGCCATCGTGCGCGACCGCGACCTGGTGCCGGCGAGCGAGGACGGATACGCGTTCGCCGCCTGCTGAGCGGATCCCGGCGCCCCGTGACACGATGCGGGGATGGACGACGACGACCGGCGCGCGGAGATCGCGGAGCTCGTGGAGCTGCGCCGCCGGGTCTTCGGGCCGGACGCGGAACCGGGCGACGCCGACGCGCTCGCGCGGCTCCGGGAGCTGGAGGGGCGCGGGCGCGCGCGACGCGAGCGGACGGCGGATCCCGAGGCCGGCGACGGCGACGATCCGCGCACGGATGACCCGGGCACCGACGACGACCCGCACGTCGACGACGCCCGCGACGGCGGACCCGCGGACGCGCCGCCGCGTCACGGTGCGCGCCGGCCGCGCATCCGCCCGCGCCTCGCCGCCGTGTGGGCCGCCTCGGTCGTGATCGCCGCGCTCGCCTCCGCGGGCGCGACCGCGTGGTGGCTCGACGACGATCGCGACACGGTCGCGGAGCTCGCGCTGGAGCCGCCGCCGGTGCCCGACAACGCGACCTACCTGTCGGTCGACACCGGAACCATCGCGAAGGGCTCCCTCTTCGCGCCGTTCCACGGGATCTCGGTGGCGCGCGTGCCGATGATCGAGTCGTCCACGGGGGTCGAGGAGATCTGCCTGGTCGCCGGGCCCGCGGAGCAGGACGGGGCGGTGAGCGGTCCGGCCGGCTGCGCGACCGGCGCCGTCCCCGCCCGCACCGCGATCGTCATCACGGCCGACCAGCCGCAGGAGCTCCGCGACGCGTTCCCGCTCGGCACCACGCTGACCTTCGAGCTGGAGGCCGACGGCGAGACGGTCCGGATGCGCACCGTCGGGTGACGCGGGACCGCGTCGTCCTCTCCCGATCCGCGGACCGGCGAGCGACGGCGGATGCGATAGGTTGTGTGCTGTTCGGGGAGCGCGCCTATCGGGGCGCCTCGTCTGGTTCGATTTCCGGAGCTCTCCACCACTGGCCGCCGTTGCGGCGCGCGCGCCCGCCGAACCGGATCCGGAAGGGGTCGGCTACTCCTCGGGTCGCGCGTACGAGACCGGCAGCAGGTCGCGGATCGCGACCATCTCCGGCCCGTCGGCACCGGGCACGGCCACGCGGATGCCGGGCTGGAGGTCCAGCATCACCTGGCGGCAGCGACCGCACGGCGGGGCGACGCCGCGACCGCCGTCGCCCACGGCCGCCATCGCCACGAGCGGTCCGGCGTGCGCCGCGACGGCGGCACCCAGCGCGACGAGCTCCGCGCACGGTCCGCCCGTGAAGTGCAGCACGTTGACGCCGAGGTGGATGCGGCCCGCCGCGTCGAGGGCCGCGGCCGCCATGGTGTGGTCCGGGTCGGCGCCCAGCGTCCGGGCGAGCGCCTCGGCCGCGTCGATCAGGCGGGCCTCGGAGTCGTGGAGGGGCATGCGCACATCCTGGCGCACGGGTGCGCGCCCCGCGTCACTTGTCGCCGACCCGCACCGGCGGCAGTCCGCGGTCGGCGCGCTCGGCGTTCACCAGCTCCTCCACGAGCGCGGTCTTGCCCGCCGTGTAGGCGAGCCCGTCCTCGGCGGTCGCGGCGAGCCGCGCCTTGAGCGCGTCGTAGCGGCGCCGGGCGTCGGGATCGCGCAGGAGCCGGTCGCGGAGGAGGCGCTGCGGGCACGTCGCCCACGTCTCGGCCGCGAACACGTGGAGGATGTGCGTCCGCACGCCACCCGCCATCCGCACGTGCACGCCGTGGTTCCGCGGGCCGGTGCGGTGCTGCGCGTAGCCGAGCGGATGCAGCTCCGGGTCGAGCCCGAACGGGTCGACGCCCGGTGCGGCGGCGGCGGCCAGGTCGAGGACGGGCTTGGCGCGGAGTCCCGGCACGGCCGTGCTGCCGATGTGCTCGACGGCCGTGAGCGCGTCGCCGGCGGCCCCGCGGATCCGCTCGGCCTCGGCGCGGAACGCCTCCGCCCACGCCGGGTCGTGCTCCTCGAGGCGGATCATCGCGCCCACCCTAGCGACGGACCCGGCCGCCCCTAGGCTCGACCACCATGCCCTCCTCCCCCTCCGCGCGGCGCGCGCTCCTGCTCGGCGGCACCGGCGCGATCGGCGGCGCGACGGCCGCCCGGCTCGCGCGCGACGGCTGGACGGTCGACGTGACCGGCCGGGATCCGCTCGGCATGCCCGCCGAGCTGACCGCGCTCGGCGTCCGCTTCCACGCGGTCGACCGCGCCGACGCGCGCGGCATCGAGCGGCTCGCGGGCGACGGGGTCGACCTGCTCGTCGACCTCGCGGCCTTCACCGCGGCCGACGTCGAGGCGCTGCTCCCGGTGATGCGGGCGAGCGGATCCGTGGTCGTCGCGTCCTCCCGCGCGGTGCACGTCGACGCGGAGGGCCGGCACGTCAACGGCGACGAGCCGCCGCGCTTCCCCGTGCCGATGCCGGAGTCGACGCCCACGCTCGCGCCCGCCGCGCCCGGCACCGACCCCTTCACGCGCGAGGGCTACGCGCCGTCGAAGGTGGCCGTGGAGCGCGCGGCGCTCGACAGCGGGCTCGCCGTCACGGTGATCCGGCCCTCCAAGGTGCACGGCCGGTGGGCGCGGAACGCCCGCACGCGCGGCATCGTCGAGCGGATGCTCGGCGGCGCCGGGACCGTCGAGCTCGCCGACCGCGGCGCCTCCGTCGACCACCTCACGGCCGCGGCCAACGCGGCGGCGCTCATCGCGCGGGTGGCCGACGTGCCGGGCGCGCGGATCCTGAACTCGGCCGACCCGGATCCGCTCACGGCCGCCGAGATCGTCCGGGTGATCGCCGATGAGCTCGGCTGGCGCGGCCGCATCGTGCCGCTGGAGCCGGGTGCCGAGGGCGGGGCGCACCCGTGGGCCGCGCCGCACCCGATCGTGCTCGACACCCGGGCGTCCCTCGCGCTCCGCTACGCGCCGGTCGGCCCGGGCGCGGAGCTCCTGCGCGAGGAGGTCGCGTGGGTCCGCGACGGGGTCCGTCGGCGCGACTGAGCGCGCATCCACGCGGTCGCGAGGCGCGGTCGCGGGGCGCGGGGCGCAGCCCGTGGACGCCCGACCCGTCGCCCGCGCCGACCTGCCACGATGCCGGCATGCCCGTCGTGACCGTGCGCCCCCAGACCCCGACCGAGCTCGCCGAGATGCTCCTCGCCGCGGAGGAGGACTACGCCGAGCGCCAGGTCGAGGCGGGGATCTGGTCCGCCGCGGACGCCCGCCGCCTCTCCGCCGCGGAGACCGCCCGGCTGCTCCCCGAGGGGATCGCGACGCCGCGCACCCTGCTCCTGCGCGGGCTCGACGAGGACGGCGTCGGGGTCGGCAGCGCCTGGGTCGCGCTCGACCACCCGAACGGCTCGCCGGACACGGCGTTCCTCTTCGAGTTCCTGGTGGACCCGTCGCGGCGCGGATCCGGGTACGGCCGGGCGCTCCTCGCCGCGGTGGAGGACGCGACGCGCGCCGCCGGCGTCCCGGCGCTGGCCCTCAACGTCTTCGGCGCGAACCGCGTCGCCATCGCCCTGTACGCGTCGGCGGGATACGGGGTGACGGCCCAGCAGATGCGGAAGGCGCTCTGACGCGCACCGCGACAGGCCTGGCCGATCCCCGTCGGATCCGCCGCCGACCCGGTCGTCGCGGGCCGTCCCTGGCAGGGTCGAGGAGCGGGCTCCCACCGGATCCCGCAGAGCACCCGAGGAGCACCATGCCGCTGATCCGCTTCCTGTTCGTCGCCGTCCCCGTCATCCGCCGGTTCCTGCGCAGCCGCCAGGGCAAGGCCGCCAGGGCCAAGGGCAAGGCCCAGCTGGCCAAGCGCTCGCAGAAGCGCGCCGCCCAGCGCGCCGCCGCGACCCGCCGCCGCTAGGTCCCGGGGGCGAGCAGCGCCGCGATCACCAGCAGCACCGGGATCGACGTGACGGTCGTGATGAGCACCGTGTCGCGCGCCAGCACCACGCCGCGCTCGTAGCGCGAGGCGAAGTTGAAGATGTTCTGCGCCGTCGGCAGTCCCGCGATCACGGTCGCGGCGAACGTCTGCTCGGCATCGAGGTGGAAGGCGAAGCGGGCCAGCAGGAACGCGGCGAGCGGCATGACCACGGTCTTGATCGCCGACGCCACCACGATCTCGCCCCGCCCCGATCCCGGCGCGAGCGGCTTCCGCCCCACGAGCGACATGCCGAACGCCATCAGCACGATGGGGATCGCCGCGCCGCCGATCAGCCGGAACGGCTCGTACACCGCGTCGGGCACCGGCAGCCCCGTCACCGCGATGAGAATGCCGAGCAGCGACGCGATGATCATCGGGTTCCGCAGCGGCTGCGTGAGGATGCCGACCACCGACGCGGATCCGCGGCTCGAGATGTCGAGGATGGTGAGCGTGGTCGGCGCGAGCACCAGCAGCTGGAGCAGCAGCACGGGCGCGACCAGCTGCGCGTCGCCGAGCACGTAGATCGCGACGGGCAGGCCGATGTTGTTGGCGTTCACGTAGCTCGCCGAGGCCGCGCCGATGGTGGTCTCCGCCACCGGACGGCGGAACAGGATCCGCGCCACGACGAGGTACAGCACCGCCGCGACGGCCACCGCGGACGCCGACGCGAGCAGGAACGACGAGAACACGACGTGCAGGTCGGCCTTCGCGAGCACCGTGAAGAGGAGCGCGGGCGTCGCGACGAAGAACGCGACGCGGTTGAGGGAGTGCTGCGCGCCCGGCCCCGCGAGGCCCGAGCGGCCGACGGCGTAGCCCACGGCGATGATGAAGCCGATGATGGCGAACCCGGTCAGCACCCCGATCATCCGGCTCCCCTCGCCACGCGTCGCCTCCACCCTACGGGCGCTCGCGGGCGGCGCCGACACGCGCGAGCCCGTCCGGCGTTCAGCGCCGGGACACCGGCCGGGCCCCGACGCGTCACCGTCACCGCATAGCGTCGGGAGCGTCGCGACCGCGACCGCTCCCCCGCCGGCGCCGTCGCGCCGCGCCCGCTCCGCCAGGAACCCATGCCCCTCCGCTCCCTCCGCCTGCCCGCCTCCCTCGTCCTCGCGCTGGGGCTCGCCGTCGGCGGATCCGCGCTACCCGCCCTCGCCGCCACGGGCGCGGGCGCCGGGACCGGCGCGGGGACCGCCGCGTCCGGCGACCGCCCGCACTACAGCAGCAAGACCCCGTACGCGCCGCAGGGGTCACCTGCCGACCTGGCGCCCGCGCCCGCCGGCTTCGTGCCGGTGTACACGGAGTCGGTCGCGCGCCACGGGTCGCGTGCGCTGTCGAGCTTCAAGTACGACTCGCTGACCACGCAGGTGTGGGAGCAGGCCCGCTCCGAGGGCGCGCTCACGACGCTCGGGCAGACGCTCGGCCCGGAGGTCCAGAAGCTCACGGCCGCGAACCGGAAGCTCGGCTACGGCAACCTCACCGGTCAGGGCGCGGACCAGCACCGCGGCATCGGGAGCCGGGTCGTCCAGCGGCTCCCGGCGCTGTTCGCCGGCGTCGACGCGGGATCCGACGCCATCGCGCTCGAGAGCTCGGGCGAGGCGCGCGCCACCGCGTCGGGGAAGGCGTTCGCGAAGGGCCTGACGTCGGCGGATCCGCTCCTCGCCTCGCACCTGCCGAAGGACATCGCGAAGGACCCGGACACGCTGTACTTCCACAAGTCGGACGCGAACGCCGACTACCAGGCGTACGAGGACGGCCCCGCGGTGACCGCCGCGGTCGCCGCCATCACCGACCAGCCGCGCAGCCACGAGGTCGCCCGCCGCACGCTCGAGCGCATCTACACGCCCGCGTTCGTCGACCGCCTCGCCGCGGGCAGCTACCGCTTCGTGGACGGCGGCGACGGGAAGACCACCGTCGACGACGAGGTCGACGCCGCGATGATGCTCTACAACCTCTACATCATCGCGCCCGACATGGCCGACGAGGTCTCCGTCGACTTCGACCGCTACGTCACGAGCGCCGACGCCGAGTGGTTCGCGTACCTGCTCGACGCGGAGGACTTCTACTCGAAGGGCCCGGCGTTCCAGGGCAGCGACATCACGTACCGGATGGCGACGCCGCTCCTCGACGACTTCCTCGACTCGATGGACGCGCGGCTCGCCGGCTCCTCCACCGCCGCGACGTTCCGGTTCGCGCACGCCGAGACGATCATCCCGTTCGCGGCGCTCCTCGGCCTGCCGGGATCGACGCAGCAGGTCACGCCCGAGGCGCCGTACGACTACGCGACGAACGCGTGGCGCGGCGAGACCGTCACGCCCATGGCCGCGAACGTGCAGTGGGACGTGTACCGCGCCGCCGACGGCCGGGCCGTCGTGCGCATGCTCTACGACGAGAGGGCGATCCCGTTCCGCGCGGGCTGCGCGCCCATCGCCGCCGGCTCCCTCTTCTACGACGTCGCCGAGGTGCGCCGCTGCCTCACGGGCGCCGCCGCGGCGCCCGTGGCGTCGGGCGCTCCCGCCGACCCCGCATCCGCGGCCGGGGTCGCTCCGGCCGGATCCGCGTCGTCGCACGGCGCGGAGCTGCCCGCCACCGGCATGTCGGCCGACGAGCTGCCGTTCCTCGCGGTGCTGGCCTTCGCGCTGGCGGCGGCGGGGATCACCGCGGTCGGCATGGTGCGGCGGCCTCACCGGCCCTAGTCGGCCCCGGACGCTCCGCCGTCGGCGCGACCAGCCCCTCCATCACGTCGAGGAACGGGCTCAGCCCCGGGGGCTCTGCCTCAGATGAGGATCTTCCGATTCAGGATGCGCAGCACTTGCTCGGAGCGGATCTCCAACCGATCGAGCAGCGTCTCGACCGTCGACGTCCGATGCGCCTCGGACAGGCCCTCCGCCACCGCCCGGAACACGACGGGCGCGATGGACACGAAGTCCGTGGCCCACTCGAGGAACGCATCCCCCAGCAGGCCCGCTTCTCGCGCGACGGCGGCCCATTCGAAGGCACCCATCGATTCCGCCTCGTACCGCCCGGCGATGGCCATGGACATCCGCGTCGCACCGAAGGCGCGGAGCAGGTCCCGCGGCGCATCCCCCCGGGGCCGGACGTAGGGCAACAGGGAGGAGAAGTCGTACATCTCCGTCAGGTCGGATGCGGGGGCCGCATGCCGCAGCGAGAAGTTCTTGCCGTGCGCATCCGTGTTCAGCAGGAACCACGACGCGAAGAACGCCTCGACGAAGCGGGACTTCGCGAGCGAGGAGATTTCCCTGTCGGGGATGCGGTCGAGCTGGTCGAGGATGTCGCGATATCCGGGGCCGCCGTCCCTCTGGTACTTCTTCAGCCGTGGCGTGCCGGTCGCTTGCACGAGATCCTCTTGATGGAAGCGCGTGATGCTGCCATCTGGCGCAGCTCGTCGATCGAAGCGGGTGACCACGAGGGATCTCTCACCACCGAAGTCCAGCATCTCGGTCCGCGCAGCGGGGATGCCGAGCAGCGGGAGCGCCGACATCGTCACGTGCTCGACGATCTCGCCATCAGCCAGGCCGACGACCTTGGGCTTGAAGATGTGGGTCGACGGGTGCACGCCGGTCGGCGCGAACCACTTTCCGTCGCGAAGGGCCAGAGCGAACTTGTCTTGCGCGCCGCCGAGAGAGAAACGTCCCGCCTCGCCGCCCACGAGCGCCGGGTCAGGGAGATCATCGCGAATGGCCCGGATGCGCTCCGCGATGGAATCGTGACGGAGCGGATGGGGGCTTCCGGCGGAGCGACGTCCGACCCCTGTCGGGTAGAACTCCAGGGCGCCGGCCACGTCTGCTCCGTGCACGGCGAGGAGCTGGAACGGCTCCGTGTCGTCGAGGCCCGCTTCCCTCGCCCATCGATCCCGCACAGGGCCGCTGTCCGGCAGCAGGTTGTCGACGAAGTGGAACACCAACCCCCCTTCATGCCGCCGCTGCACGACCGGTAGGGACAGGGAGACAGGCGGGCCCTCTGCGTCGCTCCACGCTTCGGCGTAGTCGAGGACGTAATGACGTGGACGGATCTGCTCCACCGTGGCGACGAGCTCGCCGTAGAGGTGCACGTCGAGGACGCGGATCACTCCATGTCCTCACGGTCTTCCCCGCGGCCAGGCCGGGTGCCGGAGGGGAGCTGTCCTTGTCCGCGCATCTGCTGCTGGGAGCGCGAGAGCCGTTCCAGCGCCCCTGCCATCTCGGCGTGCATGGCGGTCGACGTGGACGAGACCGCCTTCCCATCGGGCGCCTTCACCCGCGACGCAGGGCGGGAACGATGCTCGAGGGCGGAGAGGAGGTCCGACGCATCCAGGACGACGGGCTCGTAGACCGGGATCGTGACCCGCGGCCGCCGGGGCGCAGCACGCTCCTCCGGCGTGACATGCACGTGCAACTCGAGTTCCCGGAGGACGCGGAGCACCTTCGAGAGGGTGGGATCGCCTTTGCCCGTCTCGAAGCGCGTCAGCCATTGGCGCGTCACCTCCGCCTTCGCCGCCAGCTCCTCCTGCGACCAGGCCAGATCGAGACGTCGCTGGCGCGCGACGAGACCGAGATCCGACGGCCACGAAGCGCGCATGCCCGCTCCCCTCCCCTGCCGATGTAACGCAAGTGTCCCACAGGGCGCGTGGAACGCACGCGTGACACCTACCAGGTGGAATTCGTGTGTTCCAAGCTGACTACAGCACGAGGAGGCGGCGCACGAACGCCGCCCTCCCGATGGGGGGCGTCAGGCCGTCGGCGTGACCAGCCCCTCCATCACATCGAGGAACGCGCCCCAGCCCTGGATCGTCATCTCGCGCTGCTCGGGCGTGAACTCGCCCGCGGTCTGCGTCATGGTCATGCGCGTGGCGCCGCCCGCGACCTCCTCGAGGTCGACGGTGAGCGGCGGGCCGGCGGGCGCATCCGGCTGGTCGGTCATCGTCATCGCGAGGCGTGTCGGCCGGTCGAGCTCGACGTACTCGCCCACCCAGTCGATGGATCCGCCGTCGGGGAGGCGCATCACCGCGCTCCAGGCGCCGCCGACGCGCACGTCCATGCGCAGGGTGTCGAGCGGCACGTCGACCTCCGCGGTGCCGAACCAGGCGGCGAAGTCGGCCGGCGTGGTCCACGCGTCGAAGACGCGCTCCCGTGAGGCGGCGAACGTGCGGGTGATGACGATGGGCTCGCTCACGGCGACCTCCGGCGGCTCGTCGGGACGGGGACGGGCCGCCGCTCGTGGGACGACGGCCCTGCCGCGAGTCGACCACCCGCTCGCGCCCGTGTCAACGGGCGACCGCGGTGACGGGCGACCGCAGCGACAGGCGGCCGTAGCGACAGGCGACCCCGCAGCGACGAGCGACCGCGCGGACGAACCGTCAGCGCTCGGAGCGGCTGTCCCGCGCGTCGCTCGACGGCACCGCGATCCGCGACGCGTCGTCCGTCGCATCCGGCCCGGCCGCCTGCTCCGGGCGCGCACCCGGGCGCGCCCCGGCCCGCTGCTCCGCCTCGAGCCGCTCGGCCTCCTCGCCGCCCACCGCCTCGCCGCGGGCGACGAGCCCGGCGACGTCCGACAGCGGGATCTGCTTCAGCAGCAGCGAGAGCACGAACGCGATCGCGATGAACGGCACGAGGTACCAGAACACCGGCGCCAGCGCGTCGGCGTACGCGTCCACGATCCCGTCGCGCACCGCGTCGGGCAGCCCGTTCAGCGCCTGCGGGTCGATGCTGCTGGCCGAGGCCGCCGCATCACCCGGGGCCGCGCCCGCGCCGGCGAACACGCCCGTGAGGTTCTCGGTGAGGCGCGTCGTGAACAGCGTGCCGAACACGGCCGTGCCGAGCGCCGCGCCCACCTCGCGGAAGTAGTTGTTCGTGCTGGTCGCCGTGCCGATCTGCGCGGCGGGCACCGCGTTCTGCACCACGAGCACGACCACCTGCATGATCAGGCCGAGCCCCAGCCCGAAGATGAAGAGGAACACGCAGATCAGCCACACCGGGGTCTGGGCGGTGAGCGAGGTCATCAGCACGAGCGCCAGCATCGTGAGCAGCGTGCCGACGATCGGGAAGATCCGGTACCGGCCCGTGCGGGTGATCAGGATGCCCGAGGTGATCGACATGCCGATGAGGCCCACCATCATCGGCAGGAGCAGGAGGCCCGAGACCGCCGCCGAGGTGCCGGTGGACATCTGCAGGAACGTGGGCACGAAGCCGATCGCCGCGAACATCCCGATGCCGAGCGCCAGGCCGATGGCCGTCGCGTTCACGAAGACGGGGTTGCGGAAGAGGCTGAGCGGGATGATGGGGTCGTCGGCGCGCGCCTCCGTGAACACGAACAGCGACGCAGCCACGACGAGCCCGATCCCCCAGGCCCAGGTCGCGAGCGAGCCCCAGCCGTAGGCCTTGTCGCCGCCGAAGTCGGTGAAGAAGATGAGGCACGTCGTGGCGGCGGACAGGAACAGCACGCCCGCCCAGTCCACCTTCTTCGTGGCCCGCTTGCTCGGCAGCGTCAGCGTGACGAACGCGATGGCGAACGCCGCGATCCCCACCGGGATGTTGATGTAGAACGCCCACTGCCACGTGAGGTGGTCGACGAAGAAGCCGCCGAGCAGCGGGCCGCCGACGGCCGAGAGACCGAAGATGCCGCCGAGCGGGCCGAGGTACTTGCCGCGCTGGTTGGCCGGGACGATGTCGGCGATGATCGACTGCGACAGGATCATGAGCCCGCCGCCGCCGAGGCCCTGGGCCGCGCGGAACACCACGAACGACCAGAAGTCGCCCGCGAACGCGCAGCCGACCGACGCGAGCGTGAAGATCGCGATGGCCGCGAGGAACAGGTTCCGCCGCCCGAGCACGTCGCCGAACTTGCCGTAGATGGGCATCACGATCGTGGTGGCGAGCAGGTACGCCGTGGTGATCCAGACCTGGTGGTCGACGCCGCCGAGCTCGCCGACGATGGTCGGCATCGCGGTGGAGACGATGGTCTGGTCGAGGCTCGACAGCAGCATGCCGGCGATGAGCGCCGAGAAGATGATCCAGATGCGCCGCTGCGTGAGGAGGAGGGGCGCGGGGGCGGTGGCGGTCATGGGGTCCGTTCGTGCTGGCGGGTGGTCACGGTCGTGGGGTGCGCGATCTCGCGGAGGGCGTCGAGGCGCCGCCGCAGGATGGTCGGCATGGGATCGGCGTTGCCGGGGGCGAGGAACTCGCGCGCGCTCGCCCGGCCGAGCGCGGCCATGACCTGCACCACCACGGATGCGCGGAGATCGCCCTCCGGCAGGCCCTCGCGGCGCTCGACGAGGCGCACGTCGCTCGCCTCGTCCTCGATGGACGCGTCGAGCGCGCGGACGAGCAGGCCGGGCTCCCGGCGGAAGGCGGCGTGCATGTCCTTCATGGAGGTGCCGTCGGTGTCGAGGCGGGCCCACCGCTGGAGGCAGAGGTCGGCGAGGTCGGCGAGGAGGTCGGGCGAGGTGGCGCGGGACGGCTTCCCCGCGGCCACGAAGGCCTCCTCGAGGTCGGCGGTGTCGAGGCGCGCGGGACGCCCGAACACCGCGTCCTCCTTGGAGGCGAAGTAGTTGAAGAAGGTGCGGCGCGCGACGCCCGCCCGCTCGCACAGCTCCTCGACCGTGAAGCCGGCGAGGCCGTGCTCGGCGGTGAGGCGACGGGCCAGGGTCGTGAGCGTGGCCGAGGTCTCCGCCCGGCGTCGCTCCCGTAGTCCTGTTGCACCATCAGTCACGGAGTGCATGTTTGCACCATCTGGTGCTCAGTGCAAGTGGCGGATCCCCGTCGGGCTCAGATGCGGAAGCCCTCCGGCCAGCCGTGCGCCTCGAGGTACGCGCGGACGCGCTCGACGTCCTCGTCGGACGGCATCTCCGAGGTGACGCCCGCGATGGCGTCGGCCACGTCGAGGCGGCTGGCGGGCAGCCCGCCCTCCGAGGCGAGCCGGGCGCTCACCTCCTGCACCTCCTCGTCGCTGAGCCGCCGGCGCAGCAGGGCGAGCAGCGGCACGAAGTCCTGCTCGGGGAGCCCGGCTGGGTATCCGGCGCGCAGCCACGCGACGATGCGCGAGACGAGACCCGTGCGCTCGGTCGCACGCGCGTCGGCGCTGTCCGGCTCGTGGAGGTCGTCGGGCGATCCGAGCGGCCAGCCCGCCGCGGCGAGACGGGCCGAGACGCGCACGAGGTCCTCCGGCATCGCCGGCCCGAGGAGCAGCTCCTCGACGCGCTCGCGGAGCTGACGGCGGCCGATCTCCTCGCCCGCCGCGTCGGCCGCGGTCGCGTCGTCGACGAGCTGGTCCACCACCTGCTCGAGCTCCTCGGCGGTGAGGCTGCGGCGGAGGATCCCGAGCAGCGGCACGTAGTCCTGGTCGGGCACGCCCGACGGGTAGCCCGCGCGGAGCCAGCCGACCACGCGCTGGACGATGCCGCGCTCGGGGGCGGGGCCCTCGGCGGGCCCGTCCTCCGTCGATGCGCTGGTGGTCATGGTCAGCCCTTCGAGGTGAAGGTCGGGATGACGTGCTCGAAGCTCACGGTCTGGCCGAGGCCCGTCGCGATGATGAGCGTGAGGCCCGCGACCACGGCGAGGACCACGACGGCGTAGCAGACCGCGCCGACGAGCTGCAGGAGCGGCGCCGGGAGGCCGGGACCGGATCCGGTCGCCCGGCCGCTCGTGTCGGGGCTGGCGAGCGCGAAGGAGCGGACCCCGAGCGCGAAGAGGGCGGGCAGGCCCGCGCCGAGGAGGACGGCGACCACGGCGACCTGGCCGACGGCGGAGAGGAAGAGGGGGAGCATGGCGTGGCCCTTCAGGCGTCGGCGGGCTGGGTGGCGGGGCGGGCGGGCGCGTCGTCCGACCACTCGTCGTTGACGTTGTGGGCGCCCACGTCGTCCTTGCGGGAGCGCACGTAGACCGTGATGGCGACGGCGAGGAGCACGATCGTCATCGCGATGCCGCCCGCGGCGCCGCCGATGAGGTGGCCGAGCCACCACATGACCGCGCCGACGAGGGCCGCGGCCGGGAGGGTGATGATCCACGCCACGACCATGCGCAGCGCCACCTTCCAGCGCACCTGCGCGCCCGGGCGACCGAGGCCGGAGCCGAGGATGGATCCGGTGGCCACGTGCGTGGTGGAGAGCGCGAAGCCGAGGTGGCTGGACGCGAGGATGACCGCGGCCGACGAGCTCTCGGCCGCCATGCCCTGGTGGGTGTCGATCTCCACGAGGCCCTTGCCGACCGTGCGGATGATGCGCCAGCCGCCGATGTAGGTGCCGAGCGAGATGGCGAGCGCGCAGCTGATCTTCACCCAGAACGGCACGGAGGAGGTGTCGGTCCAGCCGCCGGCCGCGATGAGCGCGAGCGTGATGACGCCCATCGTCTTCTGCGCGTCGTTCGTGCCGTGCGCGAGCGAGACGAGCGAGGCGCTGCCGATCTGGCCGATGCGGAAGGTGCGGTCGAGCCCACGGCCTGCGAGGTTCCCGATGATCCGGAACACCAGCCAGGTGCCTATCGCGGCCACGGCGCCGGCGAGGAGCGGCGACATGAGCGCCGGGAGGATGACCTTGCCGACCACGCCGTCGAGCTTCGATCCGTCGCCGGCCCAGTTGACGCCGTTGACGCCGAGACCCGCGAGCGTGGATCCGATGAGGCCGCCGAACAGCGCGTGCGACGAGCTGGACGGCAGGCCGAGGAGCCAGGTGAGGAGGTTCCAGACGATGCCGCCGATGAGGCCGGCCAGCACGATGAGGAGGAGCGCGGATCCGCCGCCCTCCAGCAGCGCCGGGTCGGGCGCCCCTGTCTTGTCCTGGATCTTGACCACCGCGTTCGTGACCGTGAGCGCGACCTCGATGCTGAGGAAGGCGCCCACCAGGTTGAGCACGGCGGAGAGCGTGACCGCGACCTTGGGCTTCAACGCGCCGGTCGCGATGGACGTGGCCATCGCGTTCGCCGTGTCGTGGAAGCCGTTGGTGAAGTCGAAGGCGAGCGCCGTGATGACGACGAGCACGAGGAGAATGAAGGGATCCACGGCGACGAGCATGCGCCCTGCCCGGGCGTCCCCTCTACGGGGGGCCCTCGGGTTCACCCGCTGTTCACCCGCGGCTGTGGAGAAGCGCGTCGCTCGGACCACCCGGAAGGACCCCATGTCCGACACCCCACCCGCATCCCCGACCGTCGCGCTGGTCCCGGTCGACGTCGACCAGGACCGCGCGGCTCTCCGGGAGTTCCTCACGTCGAACGCGTTCCCGTTCCACATGCGGTCGGCACCGACGGCCGCGGAGGTCGACGCGCGCATCGCCGACGGCGACTTCGCCGGGCCCGAGCACGCGGCGCTGTGGGTGGAGGTCGAGGGATCCGGCCGCGTGGGCCTCGTCGTGCTCGACGACCTCGAGGACCCGGGCGTGCTGTTCGACCTGCGCCTCGCGGAGCCCTGGCGCGGCCGGGGCCTCGGCGTGCCCGTGGTGCGCGCGCTGACCTCGCACGTGTTCGGCTCGTACCCGCACGTCACCCGGTTCGAGGCGCAGACCCGCGACGACAACCGGGCGATGCGCCGGGTGCTCGTGCGCGCGGGCTTCGTGAAGGAGGCGCACTACCGCGACGGCTGGCCCGTCGCGGGCGGCGAGCCGCGCGCGTCCGTCGGCTACGCGATGCTGCGGCGCGACCACGAGACGGGGACCACGACGCCGGTGCCGGTGGACGATGAGGCGTAGGCCCCCGCGCCCGCGCACGGATGCTGCGCGGGCGCCGGGATCCACGCGCGGAACCCGCTAGCGGGACACGATCTGACGCCCACCCCGCGGATACGGTGGAGGCACCGCACGCACCCGCACGATCGGAGGTCGATCCATGTCCAGCGCCGCAGCCCCCGCAGCCGTCATCGGCGAGCCCGAGGTCGTGGAGGACGTGCGCTCCGTCGCCTCCTCCCCCGCCTGGCTCGCCCTCAAGGACGCCGCCGTCGCGCTCCAGCCGATGCAGGTCAAGGACGGGTCGGTCCCCGACGCGGCGCACCACGCGGAGGCGACCCGCCTGATCACGACCATCCGCGACGGGATCCGCGCGCTCGCCCCGCTCTTCCCGCACGACGCCGCGTACCTCGCGGCTCTCGACGTGGACTTCGCGCGCTGGGTCGACGCCGGCCTCGGCGTGCCCGACTTCCTCGACTCGCTCACCGCGTTCCAGCCGCAGCGGGACCGCGTCGACGGCATCCGGCACTTCGTCGTGTTCCCGATGACCACGCAGAACGGCAGCGCGAGCCGGCTCGTCGAGGCCGTGCTCATCGAGGTGGTCTGGCCCGAGTTCGTCGCCGAGTTGGAGGTGGGCGACTACGGCAACGCGCTCTTCGTCCCCATCCGGTTCGTCGACTTCACGCCCGGCTACGACACCAACTCGGCCGTGCTGTTCCCGGAGACCGTCGCCATGCGCGAGGTGCCGACCTTCACATGGGGCGCGATCTTCGCCGACCGCGAGGCCGCCCGCTTCCGCCGCGTGGTGCGCCACGCCGCCGAGGTCACGAAGCTGGAGCTGCCGGACGACGCCCGTCGCCTGCTGGAGGACCAGCGGCTCGCGGAGGAGACCTTCGTGATGTGGGACCTGATCCACGACCGCACGCACATGCGCGGCGACCTGCCGTTCGATCCGTTCATGATCAAGCAGCGGATGCCCTTCTTCCTCTACTCGATCGAGGAGCTCCGCTGCGACCTCACCGCGTTCCGCGAGGCCGTGCGCATCCAGCGCCGGCTCGCGGCGACGGATCCCGAAGAGCGCACCGCCGCCGACGACGCCCTGCTGGAGCGCGCCGGCATGGTGCAGCACGCGGTGATCTTCGACCGCATCTTCCGCTTCGCCATCACCGGATCCCGCGTCCGCAACTACGACGGCCTCGGCGGCCAGCTGCTGTTCGCCTGGCTGCACCAGCACCACGTGCTGCACTGGACGGACACGCGCCTCACGATCGACTGGGACGAGGTGGCCGACGTGGTCGTCGCGCTCGCCGACCGGGTCAACGACCTCTACTGGCGCTCCATCGACCGGCCGAAGACCGCGCACTGGCTGGCCGCCTACGCGATGGTCACCGAGACGGTCACGCCGCACCCCGCGTCCACGTGGGCGAAGGGGCCGGACGCGCTGCCGCTCGACGGGCCGCCCAAGGGCCTGACGGATCTCGTGCTCGACGACGAGTTCCCGCTCAGCATGTTCTTCGAGGCGCTGGAGAAGAAGATGCGCGACGTGATCGGCTCCACCGCCGGCATCACGGGGCAGGCCGCATGAGCGTCGACGGCCGCGTGGTCGTGGTCGCCGGCGCGTCGAGCGCAGCGGGCCGGGCGGTCTGCGCCGAGCTGACGGCGGCGGGTGCGCGCGTCGTCGCGGTCGGCTCGGACGCCGGCCGGCTCGACGGCGTGGACGCGTCGCGTCGCGAGGTGTGCGACCTCGCCGACCACGCGGCCGTCGTGGAGCTGGCGGCGCGGATCCGCGCGGACCTCGGCGGCGTCGACGGGCTGATCCACCTGGTCGGCGGCTGGCGCGGCGGCAACGGCCTCGAAGGCCAGACCGACGACGACTGGGACTTCCTGCACGAGCGGCTCGTCACGACGCTCCGCAACACGACGCGCGCGTTCGACGCCGACCTGCAGGCGTCCGACGCCGGCCGCCTCGCGATCGTCTCCTCCACCGCCGTGCAGCGCCCGTACCCCGGCGGCGCCAACTACTCGACCGCGAAGATCGCCGCTGAGACGTGGGTGCGCGCGGTCGACCGCGGCTTCTCGAAGGCGGGCTCCCCCGCCCGCACGACGATCTTCCTGGTCAAGGCGCTCGGCGGCCTCGAGCGCGCGCTCGCCCGTCGCGTGGTCGGGCTGTGGACCTCGGTGCCGCCCGAGCGCGATCTGATCGAGGGCTGACCGGGGCTCGCCGCCGGCTCCGGCGGCGGTCCACCGCATCCGCCGCGTAGCACACGTCCGGGCTCGGCACGAGGCCCGCCCCCGTCCTCGATCCGAGCCCGTCGCCGGTATAGCGTCGCTCCGTGACCCCGCCCGCCAGAACCGCCGAGCACGACGCCTTCGGCCCGTGGATCGACACCGTCCGCACCCTCGACCAGGTCCCGCGCCTGTTCCGCCCGCACGGCGCCGACCCGTTCACGGCCCGTCTCGTGCTCAAGGTGCCGCGCGACATCGCGCGCCGCGACACCGATCCGACGATGGACCTCTACGAGCACCTCATCGTGGTCGGCGACCGCGAGCTCGAGGTGCTCTCGCGACGCGGACCCACGTTCGTCGCCCGCCGCATCCCCTACGCCGACGTCGTGGCCGTGCGCGACCGCGTCGACCTCCTCGACGGCCTGCTCACGCTGCACACGATCGACGGCACCGCCCTGGAGATCCCGTTCAACGGAGCGTCGGCGGACGTGGTCGTCGACCTCACCGAGCTCCTCGTGGGCCTCGCGGGGGCGGCGGGGGGCGTCCCCGTCCACGCGCCCGGGCGGGCCGAGCGGGTGGCCCCGCGCATCGACATGGGCACGGACGAGGCGGGCATCGCCTCCGCGTACGACGACCTCACGGCGCGGGATCCGCAGCTGCGGTACCTCTCCTCGCGGCCGCGCACGCCGCTGCGGACGACCGCGACGGGCCTGGTCGGCGCGCTCCAGCGGCTCCGCCCGATGAGCCTCGCCGGAGCTCTGGCCGCGTGCACGCCGCGCGAGCTGCTGATCGTCTCGCGCCGCGACGCGGTGCTGCGCCGCCGGACGGCGACCCTCTCGATCGACCGGCTGCGGATCCTCCGCCACGCCATCACCTCGACGACCTCGGAGCCGCACCCGCGCTGGCGGGGCATGTCGACCCTCACGATCCGGGCGGGTGCCGCGACGTTCGAGCTGATCGCGGAGGCGTCCGAGCCGCTGGAGTGCGACCTGCTCACGGTCAGCCGCTGACGCGGCCCGCGGCCTCGTGGTCATCGCCGTCGGGATCGCGATCCTCGCGACCGCGGATGACCCCTTCAGGGGGACGGGCGCGCACGACGACGCCCGCCCGTAGGGTCGAGGCATGACCGACGCCGTGATCCTCACCGGCACGGTCGGATCCGGCAAGACGTCGACGATGCACGCTCTCGGCGCGCTCCTCGGCGAGCGCGGTGTGCCGCACGCGATGGTCGACGCGGACGCCGTGCGCCTGCTCCGTCCGTCGCCGACCGACGACCCGTTCCACCGGGAGCTCGAGCTCCGCAACCTGCGTGACCTGTCGCGCAACTTCCGTGACGCCGGGGCCCGCGTCGTGATCGTGGCCGCCGTGGTCGAGCGGGCCGCCGACCTGCCGCGCTACACGGAGGCGCTCGGGTCCCGGGAGCCGCTCCTCGTGCACCTCACCGCGGATCCGCGGATCGTGAGCGCCCGCCTCGACGCCCGGCACGACGGCGATGCGGACGCGCGCGCCTGGCATGCGGCCCGCGCGCCGGAGCTCGCGACCATCCTGGAAGCGGCCGACCTCGGGGGCACGGAGGTCGACACGACCACGCGCTCGCCCGCCGAGGCCGCCGCGCTCATCGCCGAGGGCCTGCGGTGGTGAGCGCCCGTAGGGTCGAGGGCATGACCGACGACCTGCCGCTCGCCTTCACTGCGCCGCTGTGGGCGTGGGAGGCGCGGCGGGAGCTGTGGACGTTCGTGTCCCTGCCCGCGGAGCTGACGCCGATGCTGCGGGAGCTGGGGCAGGCAGGCCGCCGCGGGTTCGGATCCGTCCCCGTGCGGGTCCGCGTCGGCACCACCACCTGGCGCACCTCGGTCTTCCCGCAGGGCGACGGCACCTGGGTGCTCCCCGTCAAGCGGCAGGTCCGCGACCGTCAGGGGCTCGAGGTCGGCGACGACGTGCACGTCGACCTCGAGCCGCTGCCGTGAGCGGCGACCTCCGCTAGCCGCCGGTCGGCGGCGTGTAGAGCTGGAGGTCGTTGCCCTCGCTGTCCTGGAACGGGAGGATGCGCCCCCACTCGTGGTCGCTGATCTCGCCCGTGATCTCGGCGCCGCGGGCGCGGATCCGCTCGAGCTCGTCCTCGATGGACCCCTCGGGCGTGAACGAGATGACCGCGCCGCCGCTCGTCGACCCGCTCGTCTCCTCGCGCGCGTTGAGCCCGATCATCAGGCCGTCCGCGTCGATCTCGCTCCAGTCGTCGTCCTCGCTCGTGACCGTGAGCCCGAGCGTGTCGCGGTAGAACGCCACCGCGCGCGTCATGTCCTGCACGGGCAGCCAGACCGTCGCCACCGAATCGACCATGGGATTCCTCCTCGCATCGAGACCGGTCGGTCGACCGGCTCTCCCCTCCTGCCTACTCCGGGGGCGGGGATGCGGCCGCCGGCCGCGGCGATCCCCGGGAACCGAGATGGTTGACAACTGTCCACCACAGTCATATGGTTGCTTGCAGTCAACTACCGGAGGAACATGTCCCAGCACCACACCGACGCGGCACCCGCGAAGGCCCCACGCCGCACCGTCTCCGCCGACGGATCCATGTCGAAGCGCCAGGTCCTCGAGTCCCTCTCGGGCCTCCTGCTCGGCATGTTCGTCTCGATCCTCGCCGGCACCGTCGTCTCCACCTCGCTGCCGATCATCATCAGCGACCTCAAGGGCGACCAGTCCGGCTACACCTGGGTCGTCACCGCGACGCTCCTCGCCACCACCGTGAGCACGCCGCTCTGGGGCAAGTTCGCTGACCTCTTCAACCGCAAGCTGCTCATCCAGCTCGCCCTCGGCACCTTCGTGCTGGGCTCCGCGCTCGCCGGCTTCTCGCAGAACACGGAGACGCTCATCGTCTTCCGCGTGCTCCAGGGCCTCGGCGCCGGCGGCCTCGCCGCGCTCAGCCAGATCATCATGGCCGACATCATCAGCCCGCGTGACCGCGGCCGCTACGCCGGCCTCTTCGGCGCCGTCATGGCCGTCGGCACCGTCGGCGGCCCGCTCCTCGGCGGCGTCGTGACGGACGCGATCGGCTGGCGCTGGAACTTCTTCATCGCGCTGCCGATCGCCATCATCGCCATCATCCTGCTGCAGGTCACCCTGCATCTCCCCGCGCACCCGAAGCGCAAGGTGCACGTCGACTACCTCGGCGCGGTCTTCATCGCGAGCGGCGTCTCGCTCCTGCTCATCTGGGTCTCCCAGGCCGGCAAGCAGTTCGAGTGGGCCTCGGGCACCTCGTACCTCATGGTGGGCGGCGCGGTCGTGCTCCTGATCGCCGCGGTCGTCACCGAGCTCAAGGTCGCCGAGCCGATCATCCCGCTCACGATGTTCCGCAACCGCACCTTCACGCTCTCGGTCGTCGCGAGCCTCGCGGTCGGCATCTCGCTGTTCGGCACCTCGGTCTTCCTCGCGCAGTACATGCAGCTGTCGCGCGGCGCCACGCCGACCCAGTCGGGCCTCCTCACGATCCCGCTCATGGCGGGCCTGCTCATCTCCTCGACCGTGTTCGGCAGCCTGATCAGCCGCCGCGGCAAGTGGAAGACGATCATGATCTCGGGCGCCGTCCTCATCGTCGCCGGCACGGCGCTGCTGTCGACGCTCCGCTACGACACCGACTTCCTGCTCGTGGGCATCTACATGTTCGTGCTCGGCGCGGGCCTCGGCATGCTCATGCAGAACCTCGTGCTCGTCGTGCAGAACGCCATCGAGGTCAAGAACCTCGGCGTCGCCACCAGCGCGGTCACGTTCTTCCGCAGCCTCGGCGGCACGGTCGGCGTCTCGGTGCTCGGCTCGGTGCTCGGCACGATCGTCGCGTCGGAGATCACCGCCGGGATCATGGGACTCGCCCCCGCCGACCAGGCCGCCGCCGCGCAGGCGCTCGGCTCGGGCGTCATCCCGCAGGTGTCGCAGCTCAGCCCCGCGGTCCGCACCGTGGTCGAGAGCGCGTACGGCGTCGGCATCGGCGACGTGTTCCTCTACAGCGTGCCGCTCGCGATCGTGTCGCTCATCGCGGTGATCTTCCTGCCCAACGCGCAGCTCGGCAGCAAGAACGCCGTGCAGATGAAGAACGAGAAGGCGGCGAAGGACGTGCGCCGCGTGGACGCCGAGGACGCGCTCATCGCCGCCTCCGCCGGGGCCGTCGCGCTGACGCCGGCCGGCGAGGCGAACCCGACCGGATCCATCCGACTGCCCGAGCACGAGGACGCCGGGGTCGACGCCCGCCGATGACCGATGACGACCGCCCCGTCGCGGACGGGGCATCCGGCGGAGGCTCCGACGTCGCTGGCGGCTCCGGGGACGGGATCGCGGCGGGCATCGCCGAGGTCGAGGAGCAGATGACGGCCCTGGCCGCGCGGATCCGCGCCACGACCCGGGAGGCCGCCGCCGCGATCCACCCGGAGCTCCCGCCCATCGGCTACAAGATGCTCCGCGTGATCCGCCGCTGCGGCAGCGCCCACGCCAGCGCCGTCGCCGACCAGCTCGGCGTCGACCGCAGCGTGGTCAGCCGGCAGCTCCGCCAGCTCCAGGACCTGGGGCTGGTGGAGGTCGGGGCCGACGCGCAGGACGGCCGGGTGCGCGTGCTCGCGCTCACGAACGCCGGCCGCACCGGGATCGACGCCGACGACGCGCAGGGCAGCCGCCTCGTCCGCGTGCTCGGCCGGTGGGAGCGCTCCGACCTGGAGGCATTCGCCGGCTACCTCGCGCGGCTCAACGTGGCGGCCGAGGCCGACTCCGGGCCCGCGACCGGTGCGGTCGGCTGCGAGGCGGACGCCCCCGGCGCCGCTCCCGCGGCCGAGGCCCCGCGCGCGCCCGTGCACGCGGCCTGAGACCGAGCGGCGCGACCGCTCGGAGGATCACGACGCGGCAGGTGCCGGCGCCGACGCGGGCGCGCCGCCGATCGCCGCGTGCAGGGCTTCCATCGCCGGCAGCGCGCGGGCGATGGCGCGTCGCTCCTCGGCCGTGAGCCGACGCAGGGCGCCCACGAGCACGCCCTCGGCGGAGCGGTCGAAGGCGCGGAGCAGATCCCGCGCGCGATCCGTGAGCCCCACCTCGGTGCTGCGGCCGTCGCCCTTCACGAGCCGCCGGTCGACGAGGCCGTCGCGCTCCATGGCGAGCACCAGGTTGCTGACGGTGGAGCGCGCGAGCCCGAGCGCGCGGCCGAGGCCGGTGGGCGTGGCCCAGCCGATCGCCTCGAGCCGGCGGAGGACCTCGACCTGCGCGTCGGGGAGGTCGGGCAGGTCGGCGGCGCTCCGGGAGGCGTTCATGAGGCGGCGGCGGAACGGCCCGAGCTCGGAGCCGAGGCGCCGGGCGACGGCCCGCAGCTCCTGGTCGGACGCGTCGGCTGGCATGCACCGAGGATACCCAGGTAGATGCGCTTGTGACAAACGCATTCCGGTGTCAGGATCGGCGGCATGGACAACATCACCACGAGCGTCGAGCACCCCGTGCCCGCTCAGGACCTCAGCCCCCTCGTCGGACACCGCCTCATCTACACGTACGCCAACGGCTGGCAGTACGAGATGTACGTGAAGAACGCCACGACCATCGACTACCGGATCCACTCCGGGATGGTCGGCGGCCGCTGGGTCAAGGACCAGACGGTCGACCTCGTCGCCCTCGCCGACGGCGTCTTCAAGGTGTCGTGGAACGAGCCCACCGGCACCAGCGTCGTCGTCAACATCATCCCCGCCGCGCGCGTGCTGCACGGCACGATCTTCTTCCCGCGCTGGGTGGAGGAGGACGGCTCCAAGACCGTGCTCTTCCAGAACGACCACCTCGAGCAGATGCGCGCGTTCCGCGACGAGGGCCCCACGTACCCGATCTACGTGGTGCCGGAGTTCGCGCACATCACCCTCGACGAGTTCGTGGGCGCCGACGACGAGACCGTCGTCGACACCGCCCCCGGCGACCTCCCGGCCGGCTTCGCCGACCGGCGGAACTGATGGCAGCGGCCGGAGCGCCGCGCGTCACCCCGCTCGCCCTCGACCACGGAGGGCACACGATCCGCGGCTGGGAGCACGGCACCGTGCGTCCCGGCGCGCCCGCCGCGCTGCTCGTGCACGGCTTCGGCGACTCGGGCACCGGCGGCCACGGCCTCTGGGTCCCCGTCGCCCGGGCGCTGGCCGCGTCCGGCACGGCGGCGCGCGCCTACGACCGGCTCGGGCACGGCGTGAGCGACGGCGACTTCGCCGACGTGCGCCTGCTCGACGAGGTCGACCAGGTGACCGCCATGATCCGCGCCCTCGCCGAGGACGTGGACGGGCCCGTGCACGTGGTCGCCCACAGCCTCGGCGGCGTCGAGTCCGCGCTGGCCGCGGCCCGCGTCCCGGAGCTCGTCGCGAGCCTCACGCTGTGGTCGCCGGCCGGCGTGGTCGTCGACGACATCACGGCGAACGACCGCGTGATGAGCGTGCCGCTGGCCGCGGCCCGCGAGCGCGGCGTCGTCGACGTCCAGGGCATGGGCCTCGGCCTGGGCTTCCCGGACGAGGTGCTCGCGGGCGTCGACGTCTACGGCCCGGTGTCCGGCTATCCGGGCCCGGTCGACGTGGTGCACGGCACGGCCGACGAGGTCGTGCCCGCCGCGTACGGCGCCCGGTACGGCGAGCTGATGCCGGACGCGACCTTCACGGCCGTGGAGGGCGCGGATCACGGCTGGTCGTCGGTGGACCTCCGCCGGATGCTCATCGAGCGGCTGCTCGCGCACGTGGCGCGGGCGTCGGGGCAGGCCCGCCCGGCATCGGCCTGACGCGCCCGGCGCGCATCGGGGAGGATGGGGGCGTGCTCGCACCCCTCCTCCTCCCCGTCCCCCTCCCGGCTCGCGTGGACGGGGTCACCCTCCGCCGCGCGACGGCCGCCGACCTCGCGCCCGTCATGGACCTGATGGCCGACGACCCGGTGGGCGCCGCACGAGGCGACCGGGCGGATCCCGCCGACGCGGACCTCTACCGCGCGGCGCTCGACCGCATCGTCGCCGACCCCGCGAACGACCTGCTGGTCGCGACCGACGCGGAGGGCGCCCTCGTCGGCACGCTGCAGCTCACCCTGATCCCGGGCATGTCCCGCCGCGGCAGCTCCCGCCTCCAGGTCGAGTCCGTGCACGTGCGGAGCGACCTGCGCTCCTCCGGCATCGGCGGCGCGATGATGCGCTGGGTCGCGGACGTCGCCGCGCCCGCCCTCGGCGCGACCCTCGTGCAGCTCACCTCCGACGCGGTGCGCGTCGACGCGCACCGCTTCTACGAGCGGCTCGGGTACGCCCGGTCGCACCTGGGCTTCAAGCTGCGGATCCCGCCGGCGGGCTGACCGCCTCAGTCCTCCACGCGCACGCGGAAGTGCCGCGCGAACACGGGGCCGAGCGCCATGAGCTGGGTCGAGTCGAGCACGGCGCCGCGGAGGCCGTCGGGGGTGTCGAGGTCGTGGATCTCGGCGCCGCGGAGGTCGAGGTGCGTGAGCGACGAGTCGGCGAGGTCGAGCGTGCCGATGGTGGTGCGCGCGAACGCGACGCGCATGCCGGACGTGCCGCGGAGGTCCAGCTCCTCGATGGCGCAGTCGGTGAGGAGCAGGTCGGTGATCTTGGAGCCGCGCAGGTTCACGAAGCCGAGGCGGCAGTCCGCGATGTGCACCGAGGAGAGGGACGCGTCGTAGAGCTCGGCCGATCCGACGCGCGAGCCCTCGAGGCGCACGTCGCGCATCCGGATGCGCGGCGCCTTCAGCACGGGCGCGTCGAGCCGGGAGGCGAGCACGTCCACGAGGCTCGCGGCCGTGAGGTCGGCCTCGTGCAGGCGGATGCGCTCGAGCACGCACTCCTCGAACCCGATGTCGACGAGGTCGGCGTCGCTCAGGTCGGCGTCGGCGAAGCGCAGGCGCTCGAAGGACGCGTGCGCGTCGAGGTCGGACGGGTCGCCGTCGGCGAGGCCGTCCAACCGCGGGTCGCTGATCCGGGGCGGGAGGATGCGGGTCGATGCGGCCATGCGGTGCCTCCGGGGGCGGGTCGATTCGGGTGCGGGCGCGCCGTCGGCGGGCCTCGCCCCACGGTACGGGAGACCCCCGCGATCGCCCCTTGACGCCATTTCCCCAGCCGCAGGATCATCGGTGCATGGTCGCTGTCGAGCACTTCGAGATCCCCGCCGACGACATGGCGCGGACGTGCCGCACCCCACCATCGTGATCACGGTCGGCTCCATCGAGGAGACGGTCGCGCAGGTCGAGGCGCACGGCGGATCCGTGCTGGGCGCCATCCAGATGCTCGACGAGCGCGACCGCTGGGCCTACGTGCGGGACAGCGAGGGCAACGCGATCGGCCTGTTCGACCACGGGCCGGGCACGGCGGACGGCGACGCGACGGACGCGACCTCCGCGACCGCCGACTAGCGGAGGTCGCGGCCCGACGCCGCGCTACGCGTTGTCGTCGCCGGTGTCGATCGCCGTCTGCCGCGACGGATCCGCGAACGGCAGCCCCTCCGCACCCGACACGTCGGCCATGTCCTCGCCGAACTGCCGCGTGTGGACCCGGTGCGCGATCCGCTCGTCGTCCATCCGCTGCGACAGCGCCGCGTAGGCGGTCTCGAGGTGCGGCACCCGGCGGATCACGTCCATCACGAGCCGGAACCGGTCGAGGTCGTTGAGCATCAGCATGTCGAACGGCGTGGTCGTGCCGCCCTGCTCCACGAAGCCGCGCACGTGGATGTTCGCGTGGTTCGCGCGCTTGTACGTGAGGCGGTGGATGAGCGACGGGTAGCCGTGGAACGCGAACACCACGGGCTTGTCGCGCGTGAACAGCGCGTCGAACGAGCCGTCGTCGAGGCCGTGCGGGTGCTGCGTGGAGTCCTGCAGCCGCATCAGGTCCACCACGTTGATGAACCGCACGCGCAGCTGCGGGATCTCCCGCTTGAGGATCTGCACGGCCGCCATCGCCTCCACGGTCGGGATGTCGCCCGCGCACGCGACGACCACGTCGGGCTCGAGCCCCGGCACCTCGGTGCCGGCCCACTCCCAGACGCCCACGCCGCGCTCGCCGTGCGCCCGCGCCTCCTCGAGCGACAGCAGCGTCGCGGTCGGCTGCTTGCCCGCGATCACGACGTTGATGAGGTCGGTGCCGCGGAGGCAGTGGTCCATGGTCACGAGCAGCGAGTTCGCGTCGAACGGCAGGTAGACGCGCACGATGGACGCCCGCTTGTTCACGACGTGGTCGAGGAAGCCGGGGTCCTGATGCGAGAAGCCGTTGTGGTCCTGCCGCCACACGTGCGAGGAGAGCAGGTACGTGAACGACGCCACCGGCCGCCGCCACTCCACCTTCGAGCTCGACTCGAGCCACTTCGCGTACTGGTTGAACATCGAGTCGACCACGTGGATGAACGCCTCGTACGAGGTGAAGAGCCCGTGCCGGCCGGTGAGGAGGTACGCCTCCAGCAGCCCCTGCGTGAGGTTCTCGTTGAGGATCTCGATGACCCGGCCCTGGTGCGCGAGGTGCTCGTCCGCGGGGGTCACCTCGCCCTGCCACGCCTTCGCCGTCACCTCGTAGACGTCGTCGAGCCGGTTGCTGGCGGTCTCGTCGGGGCCGAAGATCCGGAAGTCGAGCGGGTTGCGGGCGATCACGTCGCGGAGCCAGCCGCCGAGCACGCGCGTCGGCTCGGCGAGCGCGCCGCGCCCCTCGCTGAGGTCGACGGCGTTGACCTCGAGCGGCGGCAGCGCGAGGTCGCGGCGCAGCAGGCCGCCGTTCGCGTGCGGGTTCGCGCTCATCCGCCGGTCGCCCTCGGGCCGGTTCGGCTGGAGCGCGGGCGTCGGCCGGCCGTCGCGGTCGAAGAGCTCGTGCGGGCGGTAGCTCTCGAGCCACTCCTGCAGCTGGCGCAGGTGGTCCGGGTCGTCGCGGACGCCGGAGAGCGGCACCTGGTGCGCGCGCCACGTGCCCTCGACCTGCTCGCCGTCGACCTCCTTCGGCCCGGTCCAGCCCTTGGGCGTGCGGAGGATGAGCATCGGCCACGCCGGGCGCTCCTCGCTGCCGCCCGTGCGGGCCGCGAGCTGGATCCGGCTGATGTCGTCGAGCGCCTCGCCGAGCGCGAGCGCGAACCGCTCGTGCACCGCGAAGTGGTCCTCGCCGTCGAAGCCGCCCGAGACGATCCGCGGGGAGTAGCCGTAACCGGTGAAGAGCGCCAGCAGCTCCTCCTCGGGGATGCGCGCGAGCACCGCGGGGTTCGCGATCTTCCAGCCGTTGAGGTTGAGGATCGGCAGCACCGCGCCGTCCGACTCTGGGTCGAGGAACTTGTTCAGGTGCCAGCTGGAGGCGAGCGTCGCGGTCTCCGCCTCGCCGTCGCCGATCACGCAGGCGACCACGAGGTCCGGATCGTCGAGCGCCGCGCCGTACGCGTGCACGAGCGAGTAGCCGAGCTCGCCGCCCTCGTTGATGGACCCGGGCGTCTCCGGCGCCGCGTGCGACGGCACCCCGCCGGGGAACGAGAACTGGCGGAACAGGTGCCGCATGCCGGCCCGGTCCGGCGTCGCGGCCGAGAACAGCTCCGAGTACGTGCCGTCGAGGTACGCGTTCGCGACCATCCCGGGGCCGCCGTGGCCGGGACCGGCGATGTAGATCATGTCGAGATCGCGCTCGATGATCACGCGGTTGAGGTGCGCGTAGACGAAGTTGAGCAGCGGCGTCGTTCCCCAGTGCCCGAGCAGGCGCGGCTTGATGTCGTCGCGCGTGAGCGGACGCTCGAGCAGCGGGTCGTCGAGCAGGTAGATCTGGCCGACGGAGAGGTAGTTGGCGGCGCGCCACCAGCCGTCCACGACGTCGAGGTAGAGGGGCGCGGCGGGGTCTCGGGGTGCGGTGTCGGAGGCCATGCATCAGCCTACGGCGGTGGTCCGCCGGTGACCCGGGTGAGGCGGATCCGATCAGCGGGCACGCAGGGGCGGGCGGTGGTCCGTCGGTCCGTCAGCCGAGGCAGGCGCGGTCGTCGAGCGGCGTGGCCGTGGTGCGGGCGACCACCATCTCCTCGCCCGCGAGGATCTCCGAGTTCCCCGCGTTCGCCGCCTGCAGGTCGGCGACGCAGAGGCCGAAGCGGGCGGCGACGCCGGTCATCGTGTCGCCGGGTGCGGGCGTGTAGTAGGTCAGCCCGCCCACCACGGAGGCGATCTCGCCCTGCGCCTGGGAGCGCGGGCCGCCGTCGGTCGGCACGACGGGCTCGGGTGCCTCGGGTGTGCGCGTCGCCGGGGATGCGTCGGCGCTCGCCGACACGGTCGCGGCCGGCGCCGGTGCGTCATCCGTGGACGTGCACCCGCCGAGGGCGATCGCCGCCGCCGCGAGGAGGGCGGCGGCGAGGAGCGGACGATGCGTCATGATCGCGAGGCTAGCGGTCGCGGGGGCGCCGGTCACCGTACGCAGACCGACTCGGCCGAGAGGTGGAGGCCGTCGGAGGCGCCGCGGATGCTCGCCGAGGCGACCCCGTCGGCGCGCCCGTCGCCCGCCGTCCAGTAGTCGCGGCCCATCGCGCGGCCGGCGGGGACGAACCCGGCGTCCGTCCACGACCTCGTGATCGCGTCGAACGGGGGCTGCGGCTCGTCCATCGCGGTGAAGATCGGGATGAGCACGCTGCCGGTCGCCTGCGTCCCCTCGGCGCCGTCCTCGCACTGCGTCGCGACCGTGGTCACCTCGGCGGGCACGCCCGTGGTGGCGGCCGCGGCCTCGAGGAAGGCGCGCACCCCCGCCTCCTGTTCGCTGACGTCGACGAGGTCGTACGGCGGCGCGGGCGTCGCCGGGGCGGCCGGGGTCGAGGTCACGTACGGGTCCGGGAGGTCGTCGGGCTCGGGCGACCCGAGCGGGAGGCCGAGCCAGCCCGTGAGATCCGCGCTCGGGCCCGTGTCCCGGCCCGCGGAGTACGGGGCGCGCACCAGGAAGTCCAGCCTCGGCGCCGCGCCCGCGTCCGCCGCCTCGTCGGGCGTCGCGGCGAGCACCGCGGCCACGCCCGCGGGATCCTCGGACTCCACGAATACCCCGCCGCGGCTCGCCGCAGACCCCAGCGTCGCGGACAGCTCGGAGACGTCCGGCCGCGCGTCGATCCGATCCAGCAGATCGAGGACGCCAGGCGCGGGTGCGGTGGCCGAGACGTCGGCGCTCGTCGTGCCGCGCCGGATCCGCATCTCGCCCGGGCCGAGGGACGGCCGGAGGAGGTCCGCCGCCGCCCGCATCGTCGTGCCCTCCCGGAGCTCGACGTACGGGTGGCCGCCCGTGACGTCCACGGAGGCGACGACCGGGATCCGTCGCCACACCTCCGCGAGGTCGACGGACACCGGATCCCGCGGGTCGAGCGTGACGGGCGCCTTCCCGTCCCCCGCGGGCAGCGCGAGCGACAGCACCAGATCCGCCCCCGTGATCCCGTCGGCGAGGGCGGCGCGGACGGCGACGGCGACGGCCGGATCCGGGGTGTCGGCGGTCGCGTCGACCTCCGCGGTCCACTCGTCCGTCACGAACCCCTCGCCGCCCGGGATCAGGCGCGTCGTCACATTCGCGATCCCGTCGACGGCGGCCAGCCGCACGCGCAGCTCCTCCATGGACGACACCGCGGCCTCGGGCGGATCCGGGTACAGCCACGAGCACCCGCTCAGCGCCGAGGCGAGGATCAGGACCGCCGCGAGCGCGGATGCCGTCCGCCGCCGTGCCCGCATCCTCATCCCCATGCCCTCACCGTACGGAGCGCGGTCGCGCGCCGGCATCCGCCGGAGGCACCACCGGCATGCCCCGGGAGGATGGCGCGCGCCGACGAGCGCAGGGAACGGCCGAGGAGCGGCGGCGATTCTCCCCAGCCCCGGGCACGGCGTGCCCGCTGAGGAGGATCCGCCCGCCCGTCGCCCGCATCCCCCTATGGTCTCCCCGATCCGACCGGATGGACCGCGCGGACGCCTGAGATGCCCGGAGGCACCATGACCCCCCTGCTCCCCCGACGCCGCACCCGCTCCACCGCCATCACCAGCGCCTTCATCCTGGCGTTCTCCTGCGCCGTGGCGCTGGCCGGCCCCGTCACCGCCCACGCCGCGGGCGGCGGGACCGTCAACGAGATCACCGTCCCCCGCAACGACGTCTCCGGCTTCGGCGGCGGCACGATCTTCGCCCCGAAGGTGGACGCCGGCACGAAGCTCGGCGCCGTCGTCGTCACGCCGGGCTACAGCGACACGCAGGCCGACATGCGCTGGTACGGCACCGACCTCGCCGCCGCCGGCTTCGTGGTCTTCACCATCGACACGAACGACACGCAGGATCCGCCGCAGGCCCGCGCGAACGAGATGCTCGCCGCCGCCGACTACCTCACCGGCTCCAGCGCCGTCGCCGACGAGGTCGACCCCGCCCGCGTCGCCGAGCTCGGCTACTCCATGGCGGGCGGCGGCGTGCTCGCCGCGGCCGAGGCCCGCCACACGCTGAAGGCCGTGATCGCCCTGATGCCCTTCGACGTGCGCGTCAACTACACGAAGGTCACCACGCCGTCCCTCATCATCACCGGCCAGTCCGACCACGTGGCATTCCCGTTCCTCATGGGCAAGCGCATGTACCGGTCACTCCCGGGCGCCACGCCCAAGCAGTACCTCGAGCTCCGGGGAGTCGGGCACGCCGGCGGCGAGCGGACCCCGAACGACACCATCCGCACGGCCGTCACGACGTTCCTCGACCGCTACTTGAACGACGACGAGTCGGCGGCCGCGAACATCTGCCCGGCGCCCGCGGCCACCGGCCCGATCAGCGCCTCGATGAGCTACTGCGGCTGACACGCCCCGCTCGCTCGCGCGCTACGACGGCGCCGCCTCCGCGAGGAGACGGCGCCGTCGTCATGCCCGGAAGGGCGGGTCAGGCCGTCTTCGTCGGCCCGTAGAACGCCTCGATGTCGGCGAGCTCGCGCTCGGCCGTCTCCTGGATCAGCGCCATCAGGTCCTTGTCGAGGCCCGGCGCGAACTCCTCGAGCCGCTCGGGCGCGATGGTCGACGGGACGCCCGCGGGCGCCTGCTCGGTGGCGGTGAGGTCGGTGCCGTCGTTCGAGGGTGATGCGCCCTGGAAGATCCGGCCGGCCTCGCTCTTGCCGTCGAGGTCGAAGCTGTACTGCTTGCTCTGGAGCCCCAGGTCGACCAGCTTCTTGACCTCGGGGAACTGCTCCGCGTTGGTCTTCGGGATCGGCAGCAGCTTGCCCCAGTCGACGCCGAGCGTCTCGAGCGCCTTCGCGTACGCGTTCTCGTGCGCCTGGTCGCGCACGATGAGGTACGCGACGGTGGCACGGGCGACGGGATTGTCGGTCATCTCGTAGATGCGGCACTTCTGCAGGCGGCCGGTCGACTCGAGCATGACGTTGTAGAGCAGGTCGAGCGGGAGGTTGCCCGAGTTGTAGACGTAGCTGCCGCTCCACGGGTTGCCGGCGGAGTCGACGGGCAGCGCGCCCTGGGCGCCCACGAGGTGGTGGTGGATGTTGCCGTGGTCGAGCGCGATGCTCAGCGGCGTCGCGCCGCCCTGGCCCGGGGTGTCGAGCGGGTCGGTGAGCTTGCCGCTGTACTCGGGCGCGCCGTCGAGCAGGCGCGAGATGGTCGTGCCGATGAGCTCGACGTGGCTGATCTCCTCGGTGCCGACGCCCTGGATCAGGTCGCGGTACGGCTTCGCCGCCGCCCCGCGGAAGTTCATGGCCTGGAAGAGGTACTGCATCATCGTGCGCATCTCGCCGAACTGGCCGCCGAGGCCCTCCTGCAGCGCGTTGGCGGCGGCGGGGTCGGGCTCGCCGTCGGCGATCTCGTTGATCCAGGTCTGTGCGTGGAAGTACATAGGGGCTCCTATTTCTTCGTGCGGCGGAATCGCCGTCCCCTTCACCCTGCTCCGGGCGTCGAGGAGCGACCGGCAGCACGGAGGTCGTTCCCAGGGTCGGACGGGCGAGGCCGAGGGAGGGGGCCGACGGGCGTCGCGCCCGGGGCCGCGCGGATCCGCCCTCGGACGGGACGTGCGTCGCAGCAGGCGATCCGACCGGCCTGCGATCCGACGGCCGGGCTTGCAGGTGACGCGGCGTCATGTGGTCCAGTGGGGTCACACGCCACGACGAGGAAGGCCCGTCCATGCACCCGTCCCCCACCCCGCCCCGCTCGGTCAAGATCGGCGACGCCGCCGCGTTCGCCGGCACGACCCCGCGGGCGATCCGCCACTACCACCGCATCGGCCTGCTGCCGGAGCCCGAGCGCGGCGCCGACGACCGCCGGCGCTACGGGCACGACGACATGATGCGGCTGCTGTGGGTCCTGCGCACCGTCGACGCCGGGATCGCCCTGGCCGACATCCGCGACGCGTTCCTCGACACGGGGCCGACGGACGCCGGTGCGCGATCCGGCGACGCGGAGGCGGACGCGCGCCCCGCCACCGACGCGATGCTGGAGCGGCTGGACGCCTCGCTCGCCGAGCGCGAGGCGGAGATCGGCCGACAGCGCCTCGCCGTGCAGCGCATGCGCGCCCGCGGCAGCCGGCTCGGGCTCCTCTCCGACTTCGTCGCGCGGCGGCTCGACGGCCTGCCCGCCGGATCCGTGCGCCCGGCCGACCTCGACGCCCTCCTGGTGATGGAGCGCATGTACGGTCCGCTGGGCGCGGCCGTGCACGCCTCGCGGGCGATCGCCCTCGCCACCCGCCCGGAGCTGCGCGCGCAGGCCGACCGGGTCGACGCTGCCGAGGAGGCGCTCGACGACGCGGTCGCGGTGGACGATCCCCGCGTCGCCCAGGTCGCCGCCGAGCGGCACGCGTTCGAGCGCGCGCTGGACGCGGCCATCCGCGAGTCGGGCCAGCACGAGGACGACGAGGCCCTCTTCGCCGAGTGGGAGCGGCTGCACCCCGACGGCTCCGACGGCAGCGAGGACGAGCCCGGCGCCGGTCCCTCGCGCGGGCACGGCTCCCTGACCGCGGCGCAGGCCCTCACGCGGATGCCCTACGACCTGTCCCCCGCCCGCCTCCGCTGCATGGAGCTGGTCGTCGAGCTGAGCATGCCCGACTGGGCCGACGCGTAGGGGCCGAGCGCGCGGCGCGCGTGGTCGGCGCCGTCGACCCGGGAGGAGGATGGCCCCACCCGCCATCCGCCCGCACGTGAGGAGCGACCATGACCACCCCGATCCCCCTGCACGTCACCGACGCCGACCTCGACGACCTCCGCGACCGGATCCGCCGCACGCGCTGGACACCGGAGTGGCCGGTCGAGCCGTGGGAGGCCGGCACCGACCAGGCCCTGCTGCGCCGCCTCGCGGGCGTCTGGGCCGACGGCTTCGACTGGCGGGCGCGAGAGCGGGAGATCCGGGCGCTGCCGTGGGCGGTCGCCGACCTCGACGGCACGCCGATCTCCTACCTCCGCTTCGACGCGGAGCGGCCCGGCGGGATCCCGGTGCTCCTCACCAACGGCTGGCCGAGCTCCGCGCTCGAGCTGGTGCCGCTCGCCGAGCGGCTGTCGCAGCCGTCCCGCTCCGGCGGCGACGCAGACGACGCCGTCACCGTGATCGTCCCCGCGCTCCCCGGCTTCCCGTTCTCGCCGGCCCGGCCGCGGATCGACGAGCCGACGCACGAGCTCTGGCACCGGCTGATGACGGAGGAGCTGGGCTTCGCGCGGTACGCGGCGCACGGCGGCGACCTCGGCGCGGGGATCACGTCGCGGCTGGCGGAGGCGCACCCGGAGGCGGTGGCGGGGATCCACCTGATGGCGGTCGCCGCGCCCGCGGACCTCGACGAGGCGACGCTCACGGAGGAGGAGCGCGCGTACCAGGACGAGGTGCGCGCGTGGGAGTCGACCGAGGGCGGCTACGAGCACCAGCAGCAGACACGTCCGCTGACGCTCGCGCCCGCGCTGCAGGACTCGCCCGTCGGGTTGCTGTCGTGGATCCTCGAGAAGCACCGCGCCTGGAGCGACTGCGGCGGCGACGTCTCCACGCGCTTCAGCGACGACCACCTGCTGACGCTCGCGTCGCTCTACTGGTTCACGGGATCCATCGGCGCGTCGCTCCGCCCGTACTTCGCGTACGGCTCCGGACGCACCGCGCCGGTGGAGCGCGTGCGCGTCCCGACCGCGGTCGCGGTGTTCCCGCATGACCTGGTGCACCCGCCGCGGAGCTGGGCCGCGCGCACCTACGACGTCGTCCGCCACACGACCATGCCGCGCGGCGGCCACTTCGCCCCGCACGAGGAGCCGGGGCTGCTGGCGGACGACATCCGCGCGTTCCTGCGGATGCTGCGGTAGGGGCCACCCGCCGCCCGCGTCCTGCGCGTGGGGCAGCTGCTCGCGGAGACCGGATCCCCATTCCCTCGACCGGCGCGACGTTCCTGACGATAGACTTCCCGCGTCAAGATCGGAGCCCCCATGTCCCACGCGCATTCACCGCAGGATCAGCCGATCCCCGCATTGGCCGCCCTGAGCGCCGACCAGCGCCGCGCGCTCGGCGCCTACATCCGCTCGGTCACGACGGATGCGCCGGAGGACTTCGAGCGCTTCATCGCCCGGCAGACCGCCATCTATGCGGAGACCGCCGCCCTGTCCGAGGCCCTGTCCCGGCAGGCCGAGCAGCTCCCGACGGGAGTCGTCAGCAGCCTCAACGACACCGAGCGCTTCTGGCGGAGCATCGAGGCGGAGTTCGGGTTCCTCTCGAGCGTCGACGTATCGGCGGCGCTCGGTGCGCGACCGAACCGCGCCTACGCCAGCGAGTTGCGGACAGCGGGCAGGATCCTCGGACTCCGACGCACGAACAGGTACGTCTACCCGGGCTTCCAGTTCCACGCGGAGGCCATCCGGCCGGTGGTCCCCCGGCTCATCTCGCTCGGACGGGAGAACGGGCTGGAGTCGCGGGACGTGGTGGCCTGGCTCTGCCGCCCGACCACCTACCTCCGCGGGGACGCGCGACGGCCGGTGGACCACCTCGATGACGTCGAGCTGGTCGTCGACGCCGCCGCGCGCGCCTGGGCCGTCGTCTGGTGAGCGTGCCCGCACCGCCGACGCCGTTCACCGCGATCCCCGAGGTCGTCGCTGCCGGGTCGCGCATCCACCGGATCCACTCCGACCGGTTCGGACCGGCGGAGTTCAACCCCGGAGCGGGGGCGCCGACCCGGTTCGCGTTCTTCGGCGACCCGGTCGTCCCGGTGCTGTACGCCGGCGACACCGAGGACGTCGCGATATGCGAGACGATCCTCCACGACGTCCCGCTCTCCGGCGGCGTCGTCGGCGGCCGGGATCTCGCGGGCCGCCGCTGCTCTCGCCTGATCGCGACGCGGGACCTCCGCCTCGCGTCGCTCGTGGGCGGAGGACCCCGAGCGCTCCGCGTCCGTGCGGCCTCGGTCTGCGCGACCGACGCCGCGGACTACACGCAGACCGTCGCATGGGCGGAGGCATCCCACGCCGCGGGGTTCGACGGGCTGGCCTATCCGTCGCGACAGGCAGCCGGACGACGGGCCATGGTGCTCTTCGGCGACCGCGTGGGCACCCGCGACCTCGAGCCCGACCCGGCCTACCGCTGGTGGTTCGACGACCCCGACGGCTTCGCGCGGCTCTACGAGATGTGCCGCCCGCTCGGCGTCACCGTGCTGCGCCTCGCCTGACGCACTGCTCACGCACGAAGGCGGGACGCCCCGGGATGCGGGGCGCCCGCCGTGGGCGGATCGGCGAGTCAGCGCTTCTTCAGCGCCCCCGTCGACCACAGCGCGACCGCGATGAGCACCGGCTGGAAGAACAGGCGGCGGAAGCGCTTGGCGTCGGTGTCGAGGCCGAACGCGTCGCGCTTGTGGACGTACTGCGCGATGTTGCCCGGGAAGATCGCCGTGAAGAACGCGGCGGCCGCCCAGCCCGCGAGGCCGCGGCGCGAGCGCGCGAACAGCAGGGCCGAGCCGAGCGTGATCTCGGCCACGCCGGATCCGATGACGGTCACGTCCTCGGGCACCGGCAGCGACTTCGGGACCTGCGCGCGGAACTCCTCCCGCGCGACGGTGAGGTGCGAGACGCCGGCGAACGCGAGGAACGAGCCGAGCACCACGCGGGCGGCGGTGCGCGGGAAGGACGTGCGGGTGAGGCCGGCCATCAGTCGTCCGAGACGGTGACGACGACCTCGATGTTGCCGCGGGTCGCGTTCGAGTAGGGGCAGACCTGGTGGGCCTGGTCGGCGAGCTCCTGCGCGAGGTCGTGCTCGACCCCGGGGATGACGACCTCGAGGTGCACGGCGAGCTGGTAGCCGCCCTGCCCGTTGGATCCGATGCTCACGCGGCTGCCCACGCTCGAGTCGGCGATCGAGACCTTGCGGCCGCGCGCGACGCCCTGGAGCGCCGAGTGGAAGCACGCGGCGTAGCCAGCGGCGAAGAGCTGCTCGGGGTTCGCGCCCTCGCCGGATCCGCCCATGGCCTTGGGGATGGAGAGGTCGAGGGCGAGGTCGCTGTCGCTGACGGCGACGCGGCCGTTGCGGCCGGCTCCCGTGGCGAGTGCCTCCGCGGTGTACAGGGCGTCCATGTCGGTTCCTTCCGTTCGTGGCCGCGCGCGGCGGCCGGGATTCTGAGGTGGGTGGTGCGGATCAGGGGGTGCGGGCCGATGCCTCGGCGGGCCGAGTCCACGGCTGCGCGAGCGCCTCGGTCGTGGTCTCCTGCATGCCCGCGGTGAGCAGGTGCAGGGTGGCGAGCAGCTGACGGGCGCGCTCGAGGTCGAGGCCCATGCCGCGGATGATCGCCGCGGGCACGTGCGCGAGATCGACCCGCACGGTGCGCCCGCGCTCGGCGAGCGACACCGTGACGACGCGCTGGTCGGCGGAGATCCGGCGGCGGACGATGAAGCCGGCCTCCTCCATCCGCGCGAGCAGCGGCGACAGCGTGCCCGAGTCGAGATCGAGCTGCTGCCCGAGCTCGGTGACCGTGCGGTCGTCGCCCGACCACAGCAGCACCAGCACGAGGTACTGCGGGTAGGTGAGGCCCCACGGCGCGAGGAGCGCGCGGTAGGCCTGCGTGGTCGACCGCGACGCCGTGTAGAGCGAGAAGCAGACCAGCTCGTCGGCGATGCGCGCGGGCGGCGCGGTCTCGTCGGCGGGGGCGCAGGAGTCGGTCGGGGTCATGCTCCGACCCTGCCACGAAACTAGGTTGTGCGCAATCCAGTTCGGCCGATGCTCAGGCGAGGGGCCTCGCCGCGTACCCTGGCCCGACATGATCACGAGACGAGAGGCCGCGCTGCGGCTGGGCATCCCGCTGGAGATGGCCACGCGCCACGGCATCCCGGGGCGCGTCCCGGAGTCCGAGATCGCCGCGATGGACCAGGATCCGCCCGCCTGGCTCGCGCAGTCCCGCGCCAACGCCACCGGCAAGCGGCCCGTCTGGGTGCAGCTCACGTGCGAGGTGTGCGGCTTCACGGAGGCCGTGCGCCCGAAGAAGTGGTGGCCGGAGTTCAGCTACCTCTCCTGCGAGCGGCACTCCCCCGACGAGCTCCCCGAGCCCGCGCTGGGCCTCGCGCGCCGCGAGGTCGACGGGATCGGCAGCCGGTTCGTGGGCGTGGTGGACGAGCGGCCATAGGGGCGCCATCGGTCCCGAACCGTCGCATGCGACGTTCCGGCCAGCGTGTCCGCCACGACGAGAGGGACCCCGCCGTGCGGCGGGGTCCCTCTCGTGTCGATCGCGAGCTACGCGCTCGTGGCCAGCTTCTTGATCCAGTCCTCGGTCTTCCGGCCGCGCTTCTTGTCGACCACGATCCGGATCCGGGCGGCCGATGCCCGTTCTGCGTCGCTGATGGGGTCGGCCTCACCGGCCTGGATGCGCTTCTCGAGTGCGCTCGGGCTCGGATTCCTCTGCTCCATCGTCACGGCGGTACCTCCTTCATCCATTGTCAGCGCGTGTGGGGATGGTGTCCACCTCAGGTGGATGGGCGCCGGACGCAGATACCACGCTGCCCCTCCGCTCCTCGTCCAACCGAGACGACGACGTCACGGCGTCGATCATCTCCGCCTCGGTGGTCGTCGCCTCCGCTACGAGCACCTCGATCGCGGCGAGCCCCACTTCACGATCCGCCTCGTCCGACGACATGACGAGGTCGAGAGCCCACTTCGCGCGATCCCACCACTCCTGGCGCTCCGCCGACCGTCGCGACACCCGCGCCGCCACCGTCGCGGCCCCATAGGCGAAGCCGGCTCCGATCAGGGTGAAGATGCCCGCAGCAGGAGGCCCCGTCCAGAAGTCCCGCACGAACGCCTCGTCTATGATGCGGCGCACGAAGAGCCCCACGATCACAGCCGCCAGTGCTCCGCAGACGACGGCCACAGCCGCGACCGCACCGAGCCGCTTGATCAACAGCACCCCTCCCCACCATGTCCCAGCGGCAGACCATATGCCTGACCACCGTCATCGCCGGATCCAGCTGACTGCTGCCCGACTCGCCGCACACGGCAGCGGAGCAGAACCGGGGACGGGCCCCCTCGCCGGTGGACGCATGGCGAGCGTTCTGCCATCACCCTCGGGGCCGGGATGGCCCCACCTCCGTCAGGCCGCGACGACCTCCGCGTACGCCGCCCCGCCCTCGCGCAGCGCCGGGCAGTGCTCGGGCGTCGGGTGGAGGCAGATGTCGATGACGCGGGTGAGCTCCTCGCGGGCGCGCTCGAGTTCGGCGATGGCCGCGGTGATCCGGTCGCGCTCGGAGCGCAGGAGCGCGAGGGACTCGGGCGCCGCGACGCCGCTGTCGACGCTCGGCAGCAGCTGGCGGATCGTGCGGCTCGGGAGGCCCGCGGCGAACAGCTGCTGGATGAGCTGCACGCGCTCCACCGCCGCCTCGGGGTAGACGCGCTGGCCGCTAGTGGTGCGCTCGGCCGGCAGCAGGCCCTGCTCCTCGTAGTACCGAAGCGCCCGGGTGCTCACGCCCGCTCGTCCCGCCACGTCGCCGATCCGCAGCATGCCGCCCTCTTCCCTCGTGATCCGTCGGAGACGTCGATCTCGCGGGCGGACTTGCCCTTCACGTCGACGTCAACTCCTAGCGTAGGCCGCGCCGCACCTCGCGAACGACGCGGGCGGCAGGAGGAAGAGCACGCATGGACATCCAGGATCAGGTCGCCCTCGTCACCGGCGCCAACCGCGGCATCGGCCGCACGTTCGTCGAGGAGCTCCTCGAGCGCGGCGCCCGCAAGGTCTACGCGACCGCGCGCCGGCCCGAGGCGATCGACATCCCCGGCGTCGAGGTGCTGCGCCTCGACCTCGCCGACCCCGCGTCGGTGACCGCCGCCGCCGAGGCCGCGTCGGACGTGTCGCTCGTGATCAACAACGCGGGCATCTCCACGGGCGCCGCGCTCATCACGGGCGACATGGCGGAGATCCGCCGCGAGATGGACACCCACTTCTACGGGACGCTCGGCGTGATCCGCGCCTTCGCACCCGTGCTCGCCGCGAACGGCGGGGGCGGGATCGTCAACATCCTGTCGGCGCTCTCGTGGTTCTCGACCTCCGCCAACGGCGGCTACGCGGCGGCGAAGGCAGCCGAGTGGAACATGACCAACGCGGTGCGGCTGGAGCTCGCCGGGCAGGGCACCCTCGTGCAGGGCGTGCACCTCGGCGCGGCGGACACCGACATCATGGCCGGCTACGACGGCCCGATGATCGCCCCGCGGGACGTGGCCCGGGCCGCACTCGACGGCGTGGCCGCGGGATCCGTCGAGGTGGTCGTCGACGACTGGAGCCGCATGGTGAAGGACTCGCTGGCCGCCGACCCCGCCCCGTTCTACGAGCGGATGCGCGCGATCCTCGGCTGACCGCCCGCCTCAGAGGGACTCGAGCACCTCGACCGCCTGATGCACCCCGCGGTCCTGCCGCATGAGCGCGCCCACCTCGGAAGCCCGCTCCCGCCGGCTGAGGGCCTCGCCCATCGCGGGCACGAGCGCGTCGACCGACAGGCGGCGCAGCGGGATCGGGGCGGCCGCCACCCCCCGACGGTGCAGCAGGGCGCCCCAGAACGGCTGGTCGGCCATGAAGGGGACGACGACGGCGGGCACCCCGGCCCGGGCGACGGCGTGCGAGGTCCCGGCCCCGCCGTGGTGCACGGCGAGCGCCGCGCCCGGCAGCACCCGGTCGAACGGCGCCGACCGCGTCACCAGCACGTCGGGGCCGCGGCACTCCGTCGGCAGCGCGAGCCCGCCCCACCCGGTGAGGACCAGCACGCGCAGGCCGTGGGAGCGGGCGGCCGTGACGATCGCGCGCCCGCGGGCCTCCGCGTGCCCCTTCGCCATGGAGCCGAACGACGCGACGACGACGGGTCCGGCGGCCAGGAACTCCTCGACGGCCGGGTCGAGCGACGCCGTCGGCGCCTCCGCGTACCAGGCCCCCGTCTGATGCACGCGCTCCGGCCAGTCGTCGGGCCGGGGCAGCAGCGCGGGGCTCGCGGCCATGAGCGTGGCGCGCGACGGCGAGCGCCGGGCAGGGCGGCGACCGCCCGGCAGCTCGGCCGCGGCGCGCGCCACGTCGCCGTCGAAGAAGCGGGCGATGGCGCGCGGCACGGCGTACGTGGACCGGTTGTGCGCGCCGAGATCGCGGGTGGCCGTGGGACCGCCGGCCGCGGGGAAGCGGTCGCTGGCGGTGGCGACCGGCGCGAACTCCACGACCACGCGGGGGACGCCGAGCGCATCCGCCACCATCGGCGCGCTGAGGATCAGGGGGTGGTGGACCACCACATCGGGCTCGAAGGCGACCGTCTCACGGACCGCGGCGACGATCGTCCGCTGCATCGCGGGCCGCACCTCCGTGCGCAGGTGGTGCGCGATGGCCCAGGGGGTGCGGCTCGCCGGGGTCAGCACGCGCTGCACGTCCAGGTCGAGGCGCACGCAGTCGACGCCCTCGGGCGCGACCCCGTCGTCGGGCAGGGCCAGCCGCACGTCGTGACCGCGGGATGCGGCGTGTCGGGCGAGGGCCGCGAAGGGCTCCACGTCTCCTCGGGTGCCGGCGGTGAGCAGCATCAGGCGCATCCGCCCAGTCTGGGCCCGGAAGCCGTAAGGCCGTCGCCCACGTCCACGGCGTACGGTCGATGTCGTGACCGATGGCAGTGAGCGCATGCCGCGCACCGCGCCCGCCGAGATCGCCGTGGCCGTGCGCCGCCTCGTGCTCATCTCGCGGCCGGTGCTCTGGATCAACACCATCGGGTCGGGTCTCGTGGCCGTCTGGCTCACGGGCGCGCTCTTCGACCTGCGGGCCCTGCCGCTCATCCTGTGGCTCACGCTCCCGTTCAACCTGCTCATCTACGGCGTCAACGACGTCTACGACCAGGACACGGATGCGGCCAACCCCCGCAAGGGCTCCCTCGAGGGCGCCCGGATCCGGCCGTCCGAGGTGCGGCTCATCGCCGGGGGCGTCGCCGTCCTCAACATCCCGTTCCTCGTCTACTTCCTCCTGGTGCTGCCGCCGCTCGCGAACGCGGCGATCCTGCTCTACGCGGGCGTATTCGTCTTCTACTCGGCGCCGCCGCTGCGCTTCAAGGCCCGGCCCTTCCTCGACTCGCTGAGCAACGCCGCCTACGCGCTGCCGCTGGTGATCGTGCCGGCCGCCCTCGGGGTGGCGCCGGTCTGGCCCGCCGCCCTCGGCCTCATGGCGTGGAGCGTGGCCAAGCACGCGTTCGACGCGGTGCAGGACATCGTGGAGGACCGCGACGCGGGCATCACCACCACCGCGGTGCGGCTCGGCCCGCGCGGGACGGCCCTGTGGAGCGGGGCCTGGTGGATCGCCTCGACGGCGCTGTTCGCCGTGGTGAGCGTGCCCGTGGCGGCGCTCGACCTGCTGATCGCCGGCATCCTCGTGGTGTCCCTGCTGCGCGACCCGACGCCGCAGACCGGCCACCGCCTCTACCGCCTGTCGGTCGCCTTCCCGTACATCGCGGGGACGCTGGCCGGGGTGCTGCTCATGGTCGCGATCGTGTTCGGAGGCTACCCGTGAGCCGCATCGTCGTGGTCGGCGGCGGGATGGGCGGGCTCACCGCCTCCGCGCTGCTCGCGCGCGCGGGCCACCGCGTGACCCTGCTCGAGGCCTCCGCCGAGCTCGGCGGCAAGAGCCGTCGCATCCAGCTGGGCGAGGACCGCGTCGACACGGGACCGTCGCTGGTGACGTTCCCGGCGGTGTGGGATGAGCTGCTGCGACGCCTCGGCGACGACGGGCACGCGTCCGATCGGATCCGCGGCGACGGGACGCTCGACCTGGTGCGGATGCCCGAGGTGGGCCGCTACTACTTCGACGGCGACGAGACCTCGCTGCCGGTGGCGCCCGATCACCCCTGGTACCCCGCCTGGCGACGGTTCTCCGAGATCCACGCGCCCCTCGCCGACGACGTGACCGCCTTGCTGCTCGCCGACCCCACGGACCGGGCAGCCCTCCCGGCCGTGCGTCGGCTGCTGGGCGTCTACGGCTCGCGCCTCACCACGCGGGCGTACCTCGACAGCCTGACCTGGCTGCCCGACGGGCTGCGCGAGATCATCGCGATCCACACCCTCAACGCGGGCGTCTCGCCCTCGCGCACGCCGGCGCTCTACGCGAGCATGCCGGCGATCATGGCGGAGACCGGCGCGTGGGTGCCCCGCGGCGGGGTCTTCGAGATCGTGCTCGCGCTGGGCCGGCTGGCCGAGGCGGCCGGGGTCGAGGTCCGCGTCGGCGAGGCCGTGACCCGCATCGAGCCCGGGTGGGTCACCACCGCGGCCGGGCGCCACCCCGCCGACCTCGTCGTCAGCGCCCTGGACGCCGACCGGCTCGCCGCGCTGATGGGCCCGTCGCGGATCCCCGCCCTCCCCCGCCGGCGTCCGCGCATCCTCTCCTGCTCGGCCGTCGCCGTGTACGGCGTGCTGCGCGAGGAGCTGCCGGCGCGCATCGCGACGCACAGCGTGGTGCTGCCGACGAAGCCGGCCGCGCTGCACCGCAGCCTGGAGGCGGGCGACGAGCCGGCGGACACCATGGTGTTCGTCAACCAGTACCGCGCCGGGGAGGTGTACCCGAACCCGCGCAGCACCGTCGGGATCCTGCTCACCGCGCCCGCCGACGGCGGTCGCTACACGGCCGAGCACCCCTTCGTGCGGCGCGAGGTCGACCGCGTCTCGGCGGCGATGGGGCTCGACGGGCCGCTCACCGACCTGCTCGACGAGACCACGATCCTCGATCCGCGCTACTACGGCGTCGGCGGCGAGCCGCACGGCGCCCTCTACGGAGCGGCGCGCCCGCCGTGGCTGAGCGGTCCGTTCCACCGCCCCTCCTACAACGACCCCTGGAAGCCCTGGCTGTGGCGCGTCGGCGCATCGGTGCACCCCGGCGGCGGCATCCCGGCGGTGGTGGGCGGCGCGATGATCGCGGTGAGCCGGCTGCTGAAGTCGAGCCCGGCCTGACGCTACCTCGGCGTGCGGGTCGGCGACGGCACGCGCCCCGAGCCGTCGACCCGCACGTGGACGGCGTCGCCGCGCAGGTCGAAGAGGAGGGCCGTGCCCACCGGGTACTCGTCGCGCAGCTCCTCGGGCGCGCCGATGCCGACGACGAACTGCGCGGACGCGCCGAACGCGCCCGCCGCGCATCCGCCGCCCTCGGTCGAGCCGAGCGCGGCGCGCGACGGCTGCACCGAGAGGCACTCCGCGCGGACCTGCGGGTACGCCGACCGGTCGTTCTCGAGCCGCACGAGCGTGAGGCCGTGGAAGCGGGCGGATCCCGTCTCCGCGCCGCCGAAGTAGTCGCGCATGTAGACGGGCAGCTCCTGGTCCGGGTCGAAGCGCACCACCGCGACCTCGCGCCCGACGGGAGCGGTGACCGTCGCGACGATCACCGCGGTGACGGCGACGGCCGCGGCGACGGAGGCGGCCCAGAGGATCGCGAGGCGGAGGGCGGCGCGCGGGCGGGATCGGGCGGAGGGCGCGTCGTCGTCGGCTGAGCCGCCCGCGGTGTTGGTGTCGGCGGGGGCATCGTGGGCGGCGTGGGCGGCAGCTCGTCGCGCATCGGCATCCGCGACGCCCGCGCCGACGCCGCGTCCGGGTGCGGATGCCGCCGCGTCCGTCCGTGTCACGACCGGGGCATCCGCCGTGCGCGCCTCGAGCACGCGCAGCCGCGCGAGGTCCGCCGGATCTGCGTCGCTCCCCGGCCCGTACGCCCGGCGTCGCAGCTCGGCCAGCTCCGCGCGCTCGGCCCGCTGGGTCCGGGCATCCGGGTCCGCGCGCTCGTGGGGCTCCATCTCCCGATCCTGTCACCGCGAGCGGCCGGCGTCCGGGCTGTCGACCCCGCTGGCTCGCCGACCGCGTGCCGGGCGCCGAGCTCGTGATCCGCCCGGACGACGGCCACATCCCCGTGCTGCGCGGCGCCGAGGACGCGCTCGGGCGGCTCCGGGAGCGGCTCCGCAGCGCCGCATGGAAAGAGGTACGCACCCGCGGAGACGGCTCTCGCCGACCCGGACGGATCCGGATCGGCGAGAGGGTCGAGCGACGCGGGGTCAGTGCCCGCGCGACACCCGCCGCGGCAGGGCGAACACGAGCGCGAACGCGACGACCGCGAAGATCGCGCTGACGCCCATGGCGGACGCCGACGCGTCGGTGAACGCCTGCGGCACCATCTGCGGGCCGCGGATCCCGGCGCCGGCCACACCCGCGAAGAGCACGCTGCCGATCACCGCGATGCCCACGGCCGAGCCCACGCGCTGCACGGTCCCGATCACGCCGGAGGCCGCGCCCGCCTCCGCGGGGTCGACCGTGGCGACGATGAACTGCGCGTTCGGCGCGATGAAGAGGCCGTTGCCGATGCCCGCGAGCAGCAGCGGGACGAGCAGCATCCAGCTGTTGAGATCGGCCGCGGCCGTGTTGAGCAGCACGAGCCAGAGCCAGATGAGGCCGACGCTGACGAGCGCGGTGCCGATCACGAGCACGGTGCGACCGAGGCGGTTCGTGAGCCGGTTGCTCTGCGAGGAGCCGACGATGCTGCCGATGGCGAACGGGATGGAGACGAGGCCGGACTCGAGCGCGGAGTTGCCGAGGCCGGACTGCCACAGGATCGAGATGGTGAAGAAGATGCTCGTGAACGCCGCGAAGTAGACCATCGCGAGGATCACGCCGCCCGTGAACGCCGCGTGCGAGAACAGGTGCGGCGGCACGAGGACACCCTTCGAGCGCTTCGTCTGCAGGACCTCCCACGCGCCGAACAGCGCGAGGAGCACGACGCCGCCCGCGAGGGAGAGGTAGGTCCAGAGCGGCCAGCCCTGATCCTGGCCGTCGATGAGCGGCACGAGCAGGGCCACGAGGCCGGCGCTCACGAGCAGGATGCCGACGAGGTCGACGCCCGAGCCGGCGGGCTTCGCGGCGGCCGTCCCGCCCTGCTGCGCACCCGCGCGCTGGCCGGACTGCGCGCGCACGTCGCCCGCGACCTCCTCGGCCACGCGGCGGCTCGGGAGCAGGAAGATCGCGGCGATCACGGTGGCGATGCCGACGGGCAGGTTCACGAAGAAGACCAGGCGCCAGCCCGACTCCTCCCCCGCGGCCTGGATGATCAGGCCTCCCACGATCGGGCCGAGCGCGGACGAGACGCCGATGACGGCGCCCATGATGGCGAACGCCTTGCCGCGCGCCTGCGGCGGGAACAGCAGCTGGATGAAGGCGGTCACCGCGGGCACGAACAGTCCGCCGGCGAGCCCCTGCACCACGCGCGCGATCACGAGCTGGAGGTCGTCCTGAGCCACACCGCACGCGAGGCTGGCGAGCGTGAAGAGCGCGATGCCGGTCACGAACACCCACTTGTGCCCGTAGCGGTCGCCGAGGCGGCCCGCGGGGATCAGCGCGAGGCCGAACGCGAGCGCGTAGCCGGAGATGATCCAGCTCAGCGTCGACTCGGAGGCGTCGAGGCTCGTGCGGATGGTCGGCAGCGCCACGTTCACGATGGTCGTGTCGAGCAGCGCGATGAACATGCCCGCGAGCAGCACGATGAGCGCCTGCCAGGCACGGCGGGAGACCACGGGGGCGGACGGGCGACCGGCGTCGGGCGCGCCGGTGCCGCGCGCCGCGGGGCGAGCGGATGCGGTGGTGTCGGACATGGGGTCCTTTCGTTCCGACGCGGGCGTCGGCGGTGGTGCGGGCGGGATCCGGCTCGGCGGACGCAGAAGACGGGGGGCCGCAGGACCGGGCGGTCACGCGGCTCGACGCGGGGCGGGCGCTCGAGGACGGATCCGCGTCGGTGCGGGAGGACGGCCGGGCGATTGGACCCGTCCCTCCAGTGTGTCACTGGTTGACGGATGCGGCCCATCCGGATGCCGCGGGAGCACGGTCCGAGCGGCCGTCCGCGCGACGTGCCCGGCTTGGGGACGGCCTTCCCGACCGGCACGCGCGCGGCCGTACCCTGACGACCTCGACCGGATCCTGGATCCGTCGACCTCCCGCGCGACGCGCGCGACCCGCCCCGCTGCACGACGCCCGTCCGTCCCCACCTGCCCGGAGGCACCATGTCCCGCCCCCGCACCGCCCTCCGCTCAGCCCTGCTCGCCGCGCTCGTCGCCGGTGCCGTCGGGATCGCCCAGCTGCCCGCCGCCGCGCCCGCGAGCGCCGCGGCCTCGGGAACCGACGCCGTCGCCGCGTACCACGGCCCGCGCCAGATGGAGCGCCTCGACCGCGCTCCCGAGGCCGCCGCGGTGCCCGGTGGCGTCCACCTGTCGTGGCGGATGCTCGGCACCGACCCCGACGCCATCGCGTTCGTCGTCGATCGCGACGGCACGCGGATCACGCCGTCGCCCCTCACGCACGCGACCGACATGACCGACCCGGGCGGCGGCGCCGGCTCGCACTACGTCGTCTCGAGCGTGCTCCACGGGGTCGAGACGCCGGTCACCGCATCGTTCGGCGTGCGCACGAGCCCCTACACGTCGGTGCCGCTCGACCGGCCTGCCGACGGCGTCACCCCCGCCGGCGAGACCTACAGCTACAGCGCGAACGACACGAGCGTCGGCGACGCCGACGGCGACGGGCAGTACGAGCTGTTCGTGAAGTGGGATCCGAGTGACTCCAAGGACAACAGCCAGGGCGGCTACACGGGCCCCGTGCTCCTCGACGCCTACCGGCTCGACGGCACGCGGCTGTGGCGCATCGATCTCGGCCCCAACATCCGCGCCGGTGCCCACTACACGCAGTTCCAGGTCTACGACTACGACGGCGACGGCCGGGCCGAGGTCGCCATGAAGACGGCCGACGGCTCGGTCGACGGCCAGGGGACGGTCATCGGCGACGGCCAGGTCGATCACCGCGGTTCCGACGGCCGCGACCTGACCGGCCCCGAGTTCCTCACGGTCTTCGACGGCCTCACCGGTGCCGCCATCGACACCGTCGACTACGACCCGCCGCGCGGCGTCGTCACCTCGTGGGGCGATGCGTACGGCAACCGCTCCGAGCGCTTCCTCGCCGCCACGGCGTACCTCGACGGCCAGCACCCGAGCCTCGTCGTGGGCCGCGGGTACTACGCGCGCACCGCGGTCACGGCGTACGACCTGCGTGCCGGCCATCTCGTCGAGCGCTGGAAGCTGGACAGCAGCGCGCCCGGGAACTCGGCGGCGGCCGGCGAGGGCAACCACAACCTCGCGGTGGCCGACGTCGACGGCGACGGCCGGGACGAGGTCGTCTACGGATCCATGACGGTCGACGACGACGGGACGCTGCTCTACAGCACGGGCCTTGGCCACGGCGACGCGCTCCACGTCGGCGACCTCGTGCCCGGCAACCCGGGCTACGAGGTGTTCGCGGTGCACGAGATCATGTCGCACTCGGGCAACCGGGCCGCCACCATGCGCGATGCCCGCACGGGCCGCATCCTGTGGAGCATCCCGGGCGACCACGACACCGGGCGCGGCTCGGCCGCCGACGTGGATCCGCGTCATGCCGGCGCCGAGGCGTGGGCGTCCGGCGTCGGATCCGACGGCCGCGACCATCCGCAGCTCCGCACGGCCGACGGCCAGCTCATCGCGAACCGCATGCCCGGCACGGACTTCACGGCCTGGTGGGATGGGGATCCGCTCCGCGAGATCGTGGACGACGACTACGACCCCTCCATCGGCGCCGGCACGCCCACCATCTCCAAGTGGGACTGGAAGACGGCCACCGAGAGGCCGCTCCTGCGCGCCGAGGGCGCCCTGTCCGACAACGGCACCAAGGGCAACCCCATGCTCCAGGCCGACCTCATGGGCGACTGGCGCGAGGAGCTCGTGTGGCGGAGCGCCGACTCGAGCGAGCTGCGCATCTACTCCACCACCGACCAGTCGGACATGCGGCTCCGCACGCTGATGCAGGATCCGGTCTACCGGTTGGGCGTCGCGTGGCAGAACACGGGCTACGACCAGCCGCCCGAGGCGAGCTACTTCATCGGCCAGGGCATGGGCACGCCGCCGAAGCCGGACATCTACCTCACCGGATCGTCCGCGGGGCGATAGCGCGGATGCGGACGCGGACGCGCTCCCCGGTCGGTTCCCCCGATCGGCGGACGCGCCCTGCCCCGCCCGCCGATAGCGTGGCCGGATGAGCGCCCCCTCCGCCCGCGCCGGCGTCGCCCCGGACGCCGCCCCCGACCCCGTCGACCGGTTCTGGGTGCGCCCGCGACCCGAGCGGGCGGGGCTGCGGTTCGACCTGATGCTCGCCGCGGTGATGCTCGTGCTCACCACCTTCAGCGTCATGCAGTACTACGCGCTCGGCATGTACCCCTCGCGGCCCGCGATGTGGGTCATCGCCGCCTGGATCGTGCTGATGTGCGTCCCGCTCGCCTTCCGCCGCCTCCAGCCGGAGGCGGTGACGCTGGTGCTCGGCGCGACCTTCGTCATCGGCGCATACCAGTTCGTGCCGGAGGTGCTCTTCTCCAACATCGCCATGTTCATCGCCATGTACTCGCTGGGCGCCTGGGGCAGGAACCGCCTGCGAGCCAACATCGTGCGCGGCGTCATCGTCGTCGCGATGTTCGCGTGGCTGTTCGGCTCGCTGCTGCAGACCTCGGGCTTCTACTCGCTCGCCGGGTCGACGTTCGAGCGCGCGCCCGCCGACGCCTGGATCCCCGCGCCCGTCGCCGCCGGCCTCATCTCCATCATCACGAACCTCCTCTACTTCGGCGGCGCCTGGTACTTCGGCGACCGCGCGTGGGCGTCGGCGCGCGACCGCTGCGCGCTCGAGACGCGCACGGCCGAGCTGGCGACGGAGCGGGAGCGGGTCGCGGAACAGGCGGTCACGCTCGAGCGGGTGCGCATCGCGCGGGAGCTGCACGACGTCGTCGCCCACCACGTCTCGGTGATGGGCGTGCACGCGGGCGCCGCGCGCCGGGTGCTCGCGCGGGACGCCGACAAGGCCGCCGCCTCCCTCGGCATCGTCGAGGACAACGCGCGCAGCGCCATCGAGGAGCTGCACCGCATGCTCGTCGCGCTCCGGCAAGAGGACGACGGCCAGGGATCCGCCGGGCACGACGACGACGCCGCCGACCCGACCCGCACCGCGTCCACCCGCGGCGTCGGCCAACTGCCCGAGCTCGTGGCGGATGCGTCCGGCGCGGGCCTCGAGGTCGCCTTCGACGTCGTCGGCACCCCGCGGCCGCTCACGCCCACGGTCGATCTCATCGTCTACCGGGTCGCGCAGGAGTCGCTCACGAACGTGCGGAAGCACGCGGGCACGGGCGCGCGCGTCGACCTCCGCCTCCGCTACCTCGCCGACCGCGTGGAGGTGGAGGTCAGCGACGCCGGGCCCGCGGGGGCCGCGGCCTCGGCGGCGGCGGGTCCCGTGCGGAACGGGCCCGGCGGGCTCGGTCAGCGCGGCATGCGGGAGCGCGTGGCGGCGGTGGGCGGATCCATCGAGATCGGCCCGAAGGCTCGCGGCGGCTACCTCGTGCGCGCCTCGGTGCCCACGTCGCCAGCCCTGGCCGTGCCGCCCGTGCCGATGCCGGTGCCCATCGACGTGACCGTCCCCGCGCCCGCTTCCGAGCCGGAGGCCGCATCCGCACCCGCGTCCCTCATCGAGCCCGCATCCACACCCGAACCCGCATCCGTCCCCGAGGAGACCCGCGCATGACCGCCGACCCGACCGGCCCCACCACCGCCGTATCCGCCGCCGTCCGTGTCCTGCTCGTCGACGACCAGGCGCTCGTGCGCGCCGGCTTCCGCGTGATCCTCGAGAGCGAGGACGGCATCGAGGTGGTCGGCGAGGCCGCGGACGGCGAGGAGGGCGTGCGCCTGGCCGCCGCGCTCGCGCCCGACGTGATCTGCATGGACGTGCAGATGCCGCGCGTCGACGGCCTCGAGGCCACGCGGCGCATCGTCGCCGACCCGGCGATCCGGGCGGGCGTCCTCATGCTCACCACGTTCGACCGCGAGGACTACCTCTTCACCGCGCTCGACGCGGGCGCGAGCGGGTTCGTGCTGAAGAGCGCGTCTCCCGAGTCGCTCGTGGAGGCCGTGCACGTGATCGCGCGCGGAGACGCGCTGCTCTCGCCCGACGTCACGCGCCGGGTCATCGAGCGCTTCGGCCGCGGACCCGCAGCGCCCGGCGGATCCGGCGCATCGGACGGTCCCGACGCACCCCGCGGATCCGACGAGGGGACCGCCCCCGCCGCGACGCCCGCGATCCCCACCGACCCGCGCGTCCAGACCCTCACCGACCGCGAGCTCGAGGTGCTCCGCCTCCTCGCCGAGGGCCTCGCCAACGCGGAGATCGCCGAGCGTCTCTACCTCGGCGAGGCCACCGTGAAGACCCACGTCTCGCGCCTGCTGCTGAAGCTCGGCGTGCGCGACCGGGTGCAGGCGGTCGTGTTCGCGTACGAGCGCGGGATCGTGGTGCCGGGCGCGAGCTGATCCGCCGAGGACGCCGCCGCAGAACCCGCTACGCGTAGGCGGTGATCGCGGCCGAGTCCACGAAGCCGGCCGGGCGTCCGGGCTGCCGCGCGGCTCCCCCGGCGAGCGCGACCGACGCGAGGGCGACCGCGACGCCCGCGAGCACGGCGGCGGCCACGGGGCCGACCGACGAATGCGCGAGCACCAGGCCCGCGACGAAGGCGACGGCCTGCACGAGCCAGAGCGCGTGGATCCACCAGCGCCACGCCCCGCGACGCGTGGCCACGCGCTCGAGCCCGCGGCGCACCTGGATGAGCGCGGCCACCCGCACGACGAGCGACAGCGTCACCAGCGCGAGCCCGCTCAGGGCCAGCGGCGGGGTGCCGATGTCGGTGGCGATCAGCGCGAAGAGCACGAGGCCGGCCGCGCCGACCCCGTCGGCGACGGCCTGGACGACGGTGGCGATGCGCATGGTCCGACCCTAGGAGCGGCGCCCGCGTCGAGCCAGGCGCGGCGGCGCCCCAGATCGGGGGTCCACGTGCCCCCGTCCCGTCCCCCTCCGGGTTCCCCCTCATGGCGGACTCCCCGGCGCAGCCCCGCACCTAGCGTGAGTAGCACGGATCACCCACGCCCACCGAGGAGGCCCTCCGTGCTCGAAGTCCACAACGTCACGCGATCGTTCGGGGACCGCCGCGTCCTCGACGACGTGTCCTTCGCCGTCAGGCCGGGGAGGCTGACCGGCTTCGTCGGCGGCAACGGCGCCGGCAAGACCACCACCATGCGCATCATGCTCGGCGTGCTCACGCCCGATTCCGGGACGGTGTCGCTCGACGGCACCGACCTCGGCACCTCGAGCCGCCGCACGTTCGGCTACATGCCGGAGGAGCGCGGGCTGTACCCGAAGATGAAGCTGCAGGAGCAGATCGTGTACCTCGGCCGCCTGCACGGCATGTCCGCGTCCGACGCGACCACGAGCACCGAGCGCCTGCTCGAGCGGCTCGGCCTCGGCGAGCGCCGGAACGACGCCATCGAGTCGCTGTCGCTCGGCAACCAGCAGCGCGCGCAGATCGCCGCGAGCCTCGTGCACGACCCCGAGGTGCTCGTGCTCGACGAGCCGTTCTCGGGCCTCGACCCGATCGCGGTCGAGAACGTGCTCGGCGTCCTCACGGAGCGGGCCGCGCAGGGCGTGCCCGTGCTGTTCTCCTCGCACCAGCTCGACATCGTGGAGCGCCTCTGCGACGACGTGGTCGTCATCGCCGAGGGCCGGATCCGCGCATCGGGCGACCGCGAGCAGCTGCGCGACGAGCACAGCCGCCCCCTCACGGAGCTGCAGATCGACGGCGACGGCGGATGGGTGCGCGACGTGCCCGGCGTCGAGGTCGTCGAGTTCGACGGCGGCTACGTGCTCTTCGAGGCCGACGACGCCGCGCGCCAGCGCGTGCTCGCCGAGGCCGTCTCCCGCGGATCCGTCACGAGCTTCACGCGCCGCCGCCCCACCCTCAGCGAGATCTTCCAGGAGGTCGTCCAGTGAGCACCACGTCCACCGCGCCCAGCACGAGCCGCGGCGACGCCCGGGGCCAGGCCCCCACGTTCGGCCAGTCGACGATGCTCGTCACCGGCCGGGAGGTGCGCATGCGCCTGCGCAGCAAGTCGTTCCTCATCAGCACGGCGATCCTCCTGATCGGCGTCCTCGCCTCCATCGTCGTCTCGGGCTTCCTCGCCGGCCGCGAGACCGGGGGCGACACGACGCGCGTGGCCGTGGTCGGCGCGGCGACGCAGGCGGTCGACCGCGCATCCGGCCTCGAGGGCGTGCCCGCCGACAGCGTCGAGGACGCGCGCCAGATGGTGCGCGACGGCGACGTGGACGCGGCCGTCGTGCCCGACGACGCGGCCCCGGCCGACGGCGCCGTGCTCGTGATCGGCGACACCTCCGCCCCCGACGGCGTCGTGCAGGCGCTCACGGAGGCGCCGCGCGTCGAGCTGCTCCAGGAGCCGACGACCAACCCCGCGATCGGCTACCTGATGGCGGTCGTGTTCGGCGTCGTGTTCTTCATCTCGGCGCTCACGTTCGGGCAGATCATCGCCCAGAGCGTCGTGGAGGAGAAGCAGACCCGCGTGGTGGAGCTGCTGATGTCGACGATCCCCGTGCGCGCGCTGCTCGCCGGCAAGGTGCTCGGCAACAGCATCCTGGCGTTCACGCAGATCGCCCTCATCGCGCTGATGTCCGGCGTCGGCCTGCTCGTGACGGACCAGACGGCGCTCCTCGCGGTCGTCGGACCGTCGGTGCTGTGGTTCGTCGTGTTCTTCCTGTTCGGCTTCGTGCTGCTGGCCTCGCTGTTCGCGGCGGCCGCCTCGCTCGTGTCGCGCCAGGAGGACGTGGGCGCGGTGACCATGCCGGTCACCTACCTCGTGATGATCCCGTACTTCGCGGTCATCCTCTTCAACGACAACCCCACGGTGATGACGATCATGTCGTACGTCCCGGTCTCGGCGCCGGTGGGCATGCCGCTGCGCCTGTTCACCGGCACCGCCGAGTGGTGGGAGCCGCTCGTGTCGCTCGTCGTGCTCATCGCGACGACCGCCGTGGTGGTGGCCCTCGGATCCCGCATCTACAGCAACTCGCTGCTCCGCACCGGCAGCCGCGTGAAGCTGAAGGACGCGCTGAAGGGCTGATGCCCGCGCGGCCCGGCCGCATCTCGACGACCGCCCGGTCGCGTCCGCTCCCCCGCGGACGCGGCCGGGCGCGCGTGCGTCCGATCGCGGCCGGCCGGCGCGCGCTTCGGCTGACGACGCGGGCGTGGCGAGCGTGCACGCGGCGACCCCGTCTCCCGCTACGGTGAACCCGATCCGCTCCACCACCCCGAGGACACCATGGCCACCGCTGCCCGCCGCACCACCCTGCCCACCGCGCTCGCGGCCGTCCTCGTCGCCGCCGCGCTCAGCGGATGCTCGCCGCAGCTCGCCGATCTGCTCCCGCACGACGCGCAGCGCGACGAGCAGGGCGCCATCACCGCGAGCGGCTCGACCGACGTGTTCGACCTGCGCCAGGGCGACTGCATCGAGGACCAGTCGCTCGTCGACAGCCTCTCGAGCGAATCCGGGAACGGGGCCTCGCAGGAGGTGCACGACGTGCGCACTGTGCCGTGCTCCGACCCGCACGACTTCGAGGCGTACCGCGACGTGACCCTCACGGGCGGGTCCGACTACCCCGGCGCGGACCCCGTCGACGCGCAGGCCGACGAGGCGTGCGGCAAGGGCTTCGACTCCTTCATCGGCTTCGACTACCAGGACTCGGCCTACGAGTACACGTACTACCAGCCCACCGCCGAGGGCTGGATGACCGGCGACCGCACCGTCACATGCCTCGTCGGCGATCCCGCGGGGAAGACCACCGGCTCGCTGAAGGGCATCGGGCGCTAGCGGGCTTTCCGCGCCTCGCCGAGGCGGCTCGCGCGGGCTGGCTCGCGCGGGCCGGCTCGTGCAGGCCGGCTCCTAGGGCCGCCCGACGGCAGCCGGGCCGTCCACCTCGACGCGGGTAGTGCCGTCGGCGCGCTCGTCGACGACCAAGGGGACCTCGGGGTCGTCCGGGTCATCCGCACCCGCCTCGGCGTAGGTGTCGAAGTCGGCGGCCGTGGAATCGTCCTCGACGGAGCGGTCTCGGGTGGATGCGTCCGCATCGCGCTCCGCGGCCGCCTCGCGAGTGTCCTCGACATCAGCCTTCGCGGAGTCCGCGAGCACCGCGCCGACGGCCCTCGCGCGGCCGGCGAGCTCGGATCCGACCTCCCTCGCCGTGTCGCCCGCGCGGTCCCCGGCGTCCCGGGCGCGATCGGCGGCATCGACCGAGGCCTCGTGCACGCGGTCGGCCGCATCGGACCCGGCCGCCTCCGCCTTCTCGAGCGCGTCGGACCCGGCGTCCTCCGCCCGCTCGAGCGCGGCGCCCGCCGGCGACTGCTCGTCGTCGAACGGGCCGTGCACGTCGGTCACGCGGATGTTCACGCGCACCGGACCGGGTGCGATCTGCCGGGCAGCGTGCGCGACCTGCGCGCGGGTCCGGTCCACCACGTCCTGCACGGGCGCGGGGTACTCGACCACGAGGTCGATGTCGATCACCGTGCCGCCCTGCTCCTCCGACACGGTGACGCCGGGCCCCGTGCTCGTGCCGCGGATCGCCCGCGATGCGGCGTCGAGGGCCCGCGCGGCCGATCCGCCGAGGTGGTGCACGCCGGTGACGCCCGCGGCGGTCTCGTCCGCCGCGACGCCGATGCGCTGCGCGGCGGTCTCCCCCTCGGGGTGCGCGGCCTCGATGCCGGTCAGGTCGACGGGACGGATGGCGGGTGCGGCGTCGTTCACGGCGGTGCTCCTTCGGTGGGTGCGGATGCGGATGCGGGTGCTGCTGGTGCGGGTCAGGCGGCTGGACGTGCGGAGAGGCAGGCGGGCGGGCGGATCAGGCGGGCACGTCGGCCGCGCGGGTCAGCACGCGGTGCGCGAGCCCGGCGATCGCGGCGCCCACGAGCGGCGCGACGATGAACGCCCACACCTCCCCGAGCGCGACCGGCCCGCCGTAGACGGCGGCCGCGATCGAGCGGGCCGGGTTCACGGACGTGTTGCTGACCGGGATGCTGATGAGGTGGATCAGGGTGAGCGTGAGCCCGATGACGATCGGCGCCACGGCCGCGTAGGCCTTCTGGGCGGTGACCGCGAGGATCACGGCGACGAAGACGGCCGTCAGGATCACCTCGATGAGCAGCACCGCGCCGAGGCCGAAGCCGCCGGGCGACGCGTCGCCGAAGCCGTTGGAGGCGAAGCCCGCGTCCTGGGCCGAGGCGAGGTAGCCCGCCGGGCCGTCGGCGGCGATGAGCGCGAGAGCGCTGGAGGCGAGGATCCCGCCGACGAGCTGCGCGACGACGTACCCGGGCACCTCGCGCCAGCCGATGCGGCCGGCGACCGCGAGGCCGACGGTGACGGCCGGGTTGAAGTGCCCGCCGGAGATCCCGCCGACCGCGGCGACGCCCGCCATGACGGTGAGGCCGAACGCGAGCGCGACCCCGAGGAAGCCGACGCCGGTGGCGTTGCCCTCGTCGGGGAAGGCCGACGCGTAGAGCGCCGTGCCGACGCCGCCGAAGACGAGGAGGAAGGTGCCGAACGCCTCGGCGCCCCAGCGGGCGGCGTTGGAGGGGCGGTTCCCGGCGGCGGCCGCCTTCTGGCCGCGGCCCTGGGCGGGCGTGTCGCGGGGGGCCTTCGCCGGGGTGGTGGACGTGCTCATCGGATCTGTCCTCGGTGTCGGAGGGGTGCTGCGGTGGGAGGCGCGGACCGGCTTCGGCCCGCGCGGCGGCGGGGCCGGGTCTCGCCCGGTCCCGCCCGCGGGTGGTGCTACTGGACGCGGCTCTTCGCGGAGTCGTCGTCCTCGTCCGCGTCGTCCGAGGGGATGTGCACGTCGGAGACGGTGACGTTGACCTCGGTCACGTCCATGCCGACGACCTCGGAGATCGCGTCGGTGACGGCCTCGCGGATGCGGTCGGCGAGGTCCTGCAGCGCGACGGGGTACTCGGCGACGACGATGACGTCGGCCGCGACCTGCTTCTCGCCGACCTCGACGGAGATGCCCTGACCGCGGTCCTGCTGGCCGATGACGTTGCGGATCGCGCCGACGGCGCGTGCGGCGCCGTTGCCGAGGTCGTGGACGCCGGGGACCTGGCGGGCCGCGATGCCCGCCACCTTCTCGACGACGCCGTCGGCGATCGTGTTCGTGCCCGAGGTGGAGCCCGCGGGAGTGTGCTTCGCGGCGCTGCGGCTGGTGGTGGCGGGGGTGACGTCGGTCATGGGGTGCTCCTGAGTGATGGGACGGACGCGGTCCCTCGTGGGGATCACGGCGCCGGCTCGGTGACCGGCACGTCAAGGAGACGGCCACGGCTCCCCGCTCGTCTCACACGTCCAGGGATCCTCCAGGCAGGAGCGGCCGCGCTTCGCTGCGCGGCCAGCGGGAGGCGGCGCGCGTGCGCTTTCCGGCCAGGAGCCGGGGCGCGGAGGCACGCGGGGCGGACCCGTCCGCCGACGCCCGCACGGATGTCGCAGGTCGGGCCTAGGTTGAGCCCATGACCGCTGCCCCCGGCACCACCCCGCACCACGACGTCGTCGTCATCGGCGGGGGGAACGCGGGTCTCTCGGTCGCGGGGCGCCTCCGGAGGTACGGCGTCGACGACGTGGCGGTCATCGAGCCGCGCGACACCCACTACTACCAGCCGATGTTCTCGCACGTCGCGGGCGGCACCGCGCGCGCGTCGCAGGCCACGCGGCCGCAGGGGTCCGTCACGCCGAAGGGCGTCACGTGGATCCGGGATCGCGTCGCCGGCATCGACCCGGTCGCGAAGACGGTCGCGCTCGCGTCCGGCACGCGGGTGTCGTACGGGCAGCTCGTCGTCTGCCCCGGCATCCAGAAGGACTGGGATCGCGTGCCCGGCCTCGTCGAGGCGATGGACTCGCCCGTCGGCATCTCCAACTACGAGCACCGCTACGCCGCGAAGGCCTCGAAGGTGCTGCGCGACGTGCGCTCCGGCACGGTGGTCTTCACGCAGCCCGACGGCCCGGGCACCTGCTCGGGCGCGTCGCAGAAGCCCATGTACCTCGCGTGCGACCACTGGCGCGCGCTCGGCGTGCTCGACGACATCCGCGTGGTGCTGGTCGTCCCCACACCCACCATGTTCGGCATGCCGCTCATCGACGCCGAGCTCGAGCGCAAGGTCGCCGAGTACGGCATCGAGGTGCGGTACGGGCGCGAGCTCGTCGCCGTGGATCCGGACGCCCGCACCGTGGAGATCGCCGGCGTCGACCGCGCCCGCGCCCTCCTCGGGCCCGACCACGCCACGCAGCAGGGCCTCGACGGCGCCGAGCGCGAGACGATCGCCTACGACGTGCTGCACGCGGTGCCGCCGCAGTCCGCGCCCGACTGGCTCGCCGGCACCGGCCTCGCGGCGCCCGGCGACGCGGGCGGCTTCGTCGAGGTGGATCCGCTCACCCTCCGCCACCCGCGCTTCCCGGACGTGTGGGCGCTCGGCGACGCGGCGGCCACCACGAACTCGAAGTCCGGCGGCGCGCTCCGCCAGCAGACCACCACGGTCGCGAAGAACCTCGTCGCCGCACTCAAGGGCGAGCCCCTGCCGCAGGTCTACGACGGGTACTCGGTGTGCCCGTTCGTCGTCTCGCGCTCCACGGTGGTCTTCGCGGAGTTCGACGACCGCTACCGCCCGAAGCCCACGATCCCGGGCTGGAAGGGACTCGCGAAGGAGCGCCGCATCACGTTCCTCGCCGACCGGTACGTGCTGCCGTGGGTGTACTGGAACCTGATCCTGCAGGGCCGCGCCTGATCCGCGGGCGCCGGCCCCTCCGCTGGTCGCACCGGGCCTGATCCGGGCCCGGTCCCGCCGCCGACCCGCCGTCGCCGCCCGCGGATCCGCCCTCCGGGGGACGCGCCGCGCGCCCCCGCCCCGGGAGGATCGCCCCATGACGCGCCCCGGTGAGACCGTGCCCGACTCCCGGGGCCGCACCGGCCTCCAGCTCCGCGGGACGGACCTCGACCGGAACCCCGACGTGGTCGTGAAGCGCGTCGAGGTCACCTCCGACGGCTGGCACGTGCTCCGCCGGACCACGCTCGACCTGCGGCTGCGCGACGGATCCTGGCAGGAGCAGCAGCGCGAGACGTACGACCGCGGGGACGGCGCGACCGTGCTGCTCTACGCGGCCGACACGCACCGGATCCTCCTCACCCGCCAGTTCCGCTTCCCCGCCTACGTCAACGGCCACCCCGACGGCATGCTGATCGAGGCGGCGGCCGGCCTCCTCGACGAGGACTCCCCCGAGGACGCGATCCGCCGCGAGGCCCGCGAGGAGCTGGGCGTCGAGGTCGTCGCGCTCACGCACCTGTTCGACCTGTTCATGAGCCCCGGATCCGTCACCGAGCGCGTGCACCACTACCTCGCCGCGTACGCTCCCGCCGACGTCGTGGGCGCGGGCGGCGGCGTGGCCGAGGAGGGCGAGGACATCGAGCGCATCGAGGTGACGCTCGACGAAGCGCTCGCGATGATCGCCGACGGCCGCATCGCCGACGGCAAGACGGTGATCCTCCTCCAGCACGTGGCGCTGCACGGGTTCCCGGGGTAGGTGGACGCGTAGGCGGACGCGCACGGGCGGCACGGCCGGTAGGCGAGGATGGACACCGTGACCGACGCCAGCGCCGCCTCCCCCGCCTCCCCCCTCCGCCTCCACGACACCGCCGCCCGCGGGTTCGCCTCCGACAACTACTCCGGGATCCACCCCGAGGTGCTCGAGGCCATCGCGGCCGCGAACGGCGGGCACCAGGTCGCGTACGGCGGCGACGCCTACACGGCCCGCCTCCAGGAGGTCGTCGGCGAGCACTTCGGCCACGGCGCCGAGGCGTTCCCCGTCTTCAACGGCACGGGCGCGAACGTCACGGGTCTCCTCTCGATGCTGCCCCGCTGGGGTGCGGTCGTCTGCGCGACCACCGCGCACATCAACACCGACGAGGGCGGCGCCCCCGAGCGCGTCGCCGGGATCAAGCTCCTCCAGGTGCCCACCGAGGACGGGAAGCTCACGCCCGAGCTCATCGACCGCGAGGCGTGGGGCTGGGGCGACGAGCACCGCGCGCAGCCGCTCGCCGTGAGCATCACGCAGACCACCGAGCTCGGCACCGTCTACACGCCGGCCGAGGTGCGGGCGATCGCCGACCACGCCCACGAGCGCGGCATGCGCCTGCACATGGACGGCGCCCGCCTCTCCAACGCGGCGGCCACGCTGGACGCGCCGTTCCGGGCCTTCACGTCGGACGCCGGCGTCGACGTCGTCAGCTTCGGCGGCACCAAGAACGGCCTGCTCTACGGCGAGGCGATCGTGGTGCTCGATCCGGAGGCGTCCGAGGGCCTCACCTACCTCCGCAAGCTCAACATGCAGCTCGCCTCGAAGATGCGGTTCGTGAGCGCGCAGCTGCTAGCGCTCCTCGGATCCGAGGTCGACGGCGTGCCGCTCTACCTCCGCTCCGCCCGCCACGCGAACGGCATGGCCGCGCGCCTCCGGTCCGCGCTCGACGGCGTGGACGGCGTCGAGTTCACGCAGGAGACGCAGGCGAACGGCCTCTTCGCGATCCTCCCCGAGGGCGTCGCCGACCGCCTCCGCAGCGAGTTCCGCTTCTACGACTGGGACCCGGCCCGCCGCGAGGTGCGCTGGATGTGCTCCTTCGACACCACCGAGGACGACATCGACCGCTTCGCGGCGGCGATCCGCCGGGAGGTCGGGGCGGGGTAGGCCGCAGCCCCCTGCACGAGCTCGTCAGGGACGAGGCCTCCCGGCCCGGAGGTTCCGCCGTCGGATGATCCGGAACCCGACGAACGTGACGACGAGCACGACGCCCGCTCCGAGAGCCAGACGCGGTAGCAGCTCCAGGCCCGAGAAGGCCTGGACCCCCGCGGCGAGGAACACGGCGATCACCATGAGGGTCATCGACTGCCCGACGGATGCGCGGCCCGATGTCCGCGGTCCTCCTTCGGCTCCCCGGTCGATGTGCACCTCGTCAGCCATGTGTCGACTCTGCCAGAAGAGCATCGAGACTCACCGTCGCGTCTCGATCGATCCCTCAGGGGACGCATCTCCCGGGTCGCCGCGCTTCATCGCGCGGGGCGGGCTCGCCCTGCGCACGCTGTCGGGTGGATGTCGGGCCGTCGTCGGGTCGATGTCGTGGCCGGCGCCGGGGGCCCGTCCCTACTGTGGAGACCATGAACGGGACACGGATCGTCGACCTCCGCACGCAGCGCGGCTGGACCCAGGAACGCCTGGCCGAGGCCAGCGGCATCACCGTCCGCACGGTGCAGCGCCTCGAAGCCGGCAACGACGCCAGCCTCGACACGCTCACGCGTGTCGCGAACGCTCTCGACGTGCCGGTGGGCGACCTGTCCGCCACCCTCGACGAGAGCGACCACGGACGCGCCGTCACCGCCCCCGACACCAGCGCCGCGCGGCAGCAGGAACGCCGCGACACGATCACCGACGGGCTCGAAGCCCTCTACTACGGCGTCGGCGCGCTGCTCACGATCGCCGTGATCGTCGGCATCACGACGGACGCGTTCGCGAACCACGCGATCTACATCATCCCCGCCTACTGGATCGCCGGATGGCTGCTCGCGGTGTTCCTGTTCCTCGTGGTCCTCAGTCCGCGCCTGGATCGCCGATTCCCGCTCTCGCGCGACCGCACGCAGCGGACGCGTGACGGTCGGACCTGATGCTCGCGTGCGCGAGCAGGTCACGCTCCTGATGGAGCCGCGCTGCACGACTCCATGGGCATGGCTTCGTCCGCTCGACGTCGGCCACGGTGGGATGCCGATGTCACCGGCTCGCCCCTCCGGCCTCCGAAGATGCGCCTTGCCGACTGCGGGTCGCAGTACGGGCACGTTCCCGACTGGCAGCACTGGCGCTGCGTCCGCCTACGAGGAAGCCGAGCTTCCCTGCGGCACCAACCCGTGAAGCGAGTCGGCGGGCGCCTCACGGCCCCCGCTGACGTCCGGGCTAGTCTCCGGCCGGCCCGAACTCCACGTGACCCGGCCCGCGGTCATAGCGATAGCCGACTCGGAAGCGCGTGTAGATGACACCCTGCGGGAACCGCGCTTCCACCTCGTCGGCGAACTGCGAAGCCTCGGGCTCGCGTGCGAAGACACCGAGCACCGTGTTGTGGGGCGACTCATCCTGCAAGACGATCCAGACTTCGCCAGGCGCCGGGGGCGTCCCGCTACCGCTGTTCTTCCGCGACCTCCACACCAGGCAAGCATGACCCTCGTTCGGCATCCCCTGCAAGCGGGCGCGCGGCCGCTTGGCGCTGCCGGGTGGGCGCCTACCGCAGGGCAGCGGACGAACGTGCTCGCCATCCCTCCCGGTCCACTGCCAGGTCGGGCAGCGGCCGCGGAATCGCGGGTCTCAGCTCGATGCCGGCAACCGCTCCGACGTGATCGCGCGTCACCCCGTGTTCTGCAGCCCCGCCGCGATGCCGTTGACGGTGAGCAGCAGGAGCCGGTGGTCCGGATCCGTCGGGTCGGCCTGGCCGGGAGCGCCCTGGCCCGCCGCTTCAGAGGCCGACGTGCGCAGCGCGCGCAGGGCCCGCAGCTGCAGCAGCGAGAGCGCGTCGACGTACGGACTCCGGAGGCGCACCGCGCGGCGCAGCACCGGCCGGCCCTCGAGGATCTCGCCGCGGCCGGTCGCCTTCCGCACCCACTCGCGCGTGAGCTCCATCTCCTCGGTGACGAGCGCCGCGAGATCCGGTCGGTCGCCGAGCGCGAGGTAGCGCTCCGCGAGGCGGCCGTCGGTCTTGGCGAGCGACATCTCGACGTTGTCGATCATCGACGTGAACAGCGGCCACTCGTCGTAGGCCCTGCGGAGCACCGCCTCGTCGCCCACGGCGGCGAGCGCGGAGCCGAGCCCGAACCAGCCCGTGAGGTTGATGCGCGCCTGCGTCCACGCGAACACCCACGGGATGGCCCGCAGGTCCTCCAGCGACTCGACCGACAGGCCGCGGCGGGCGGGCCGGGAGCCGAGCGCCAGCAGCCCGATCTCCTCCATGGGCGTGACCTGCGCGAACCACGGCGCGAAGCCGGGCGCCTTCACGAGCTCGAAGAAGCGGGCGCGCGAGGCCTCGTCCATGACGCGGACCATCTCGGCGGATCCCTCGGCGGCGACCGCGTTGCGCTCCTCGTTCGAGGGCGCGGACGCCAGCAGCGTGGCCGCGGCCATCTGCTCGATGTGGCGGGCGGCGATGCGCTTGTCGCCGTAGTGGGCGAAGATCACCTCGCCCTGCTCGGTGAGCTTGAAGCGGCCGTCGACGGATCCCGGCGGCTGGGCCCGCACGGCGCGGTCGGCCGGTCCGCCACCGCGGCCGAGGGCTCCGCCACGGCCGTGGAAGAGCGTGAGCTCGATGTCGTTCTCGCGTGCCCACGCGGCGATGCGCGCCTGCGCGTCGAACAGCGCGAAGGTCGCCGACACCGGGCCGACGTCCTTGGAGGAGTCGGAGTAGCCGAGCATGACCTCGAGCTTCCGGCCCGTCTGCGCGAGGCGGGCCGCGACCTGGGGCAGGCGGATCATGCCGTCGAGGATCTCGGTGCTCGCGTTCAGGTCCGCGAACGTCTCGAACAGCGGGATGACGTCGAGGACGGGCGCCTCCTCCGCGGAGCCGAGGGCGAGCGCGGCCAGCTCGTGCACCGTGCGGATGTCGTCGGCCGACTGCGTGAACGAGACGATGAAGCGGGAGAACGGCGCGACGCCGTGCCGCTCCTGCAGGCGGGCGAGCGTGCGGAAGACGTCGAGCACCTCCACCGTCATGGGCGCGAGCTCGGGCGCCTGGTCGCCGGATGCATCGGCCGAGGCCACGGCGAGCACCTCGCGGAGGGCCTCGCGGTGCACCTGCGAGTGCTGGCGCACCTCCATCTCGGCGAGGTGGAAGCCGAAGGTCTCCGCCTGCCAGACGAGGCCCTGCAGCTCGCCGCCCGCGATGCGGTGCGCGCCGGCGCTGCGGAGCGACGCCTGGAGCACGCGGAGGTCGGCCAGCAGCTCGGCGGCGGACGGGTAGGCGATGGGATCGTCGTGGCGCTCGCGCGTGGCGGCGAGGCGGCCGGCGATGACGAGGAGCACGCGGCGGTGCAGCTCGGCCGGCGCGCGCGTGCCGATGCGGGCGGTGAGGTGCGGCGCGAGCGCGTCCTGCGCGGCGGCCAGCTCGCGGAGCTCGGGGCTCGGCGGGGTGTCGGCGTCGCCGAGCGTGAGGGAGCGGCCGACGCGGAGGGCGACGCGCTCGAGCCCGAGCAGGATGTGCTCGCTGGCGATGCCCGCGGCCTCCTCGGTGACCGCCGCGGTGACGTACGGGTTGCCGTCGCGATCCGCGGCGATCCAGTTGCCGAGCCGGAAGAAGGCGGGCGCCACGGCGTCGCGCACGCCGGCCTCCTCGCCGAGCAGCCAGTCGTCGAGCAGCCGGTAGACGCGCGGCACGACCTCGAACAGCGTCTGGTCGAAGACGCCCATGGCCGTGCGCACCTCGTCGAGCGGGGTGGGCCGGGTGGTGCGCAGCGGCGACGTGCGCCACAGGCCGTCGATCTCCTCGAGCAGCCGCCGGTCGACGTCCTGGCCCGTGAGCGTGCCGGCCATGGCGCCGTCGCGCTCGGTGAGGAGGTCGCCGATGCGGCGGATCCCCGTGGCCACCGCCCGACGCCGGGCCTCGGTGGGGTGCGCCGTGAGCACCGGGTGGAACCGCATCTCGCCGAGGCGGCGCATGGCCTCCTCGCGGCCGAGCTCCGCGGTGAGCTTGCCGACCGCATCCGGGATGGAGTCGGGCACGAAGCCCGACGCCGCCTCGCGCTCGCGGAGGACGCGCACGCGGTGGTGCTCCTCGGCGAGGTTCGCGAGATGGAAGTAGCAGGTGAACGCGCGGGCGACCTGCTCGGCGCGCTCGGGCGTGAAGGTGGCGACGAGCCGCTCGGCGTCGTCGATGGACGCGTCGCGCGCGCTCTCGTACGCGTCGATGACCAGCTCGCGGAGCCGCTCCACGTCGTCCAGCAGATCCTGGCCGCCGGACTCGCGGAGCACCTGGCCGAGGAGGCCGCCGAGGTGGCTGACGTCCGAGCGGAGAGCGGGCTCCACGGCGTCGCGGGTGCCGTCGCGGGTGGAGTCGTGCTCGAGGGGAAGCGGCTTCTTCGGGGGAGTCGTCACGGAGTCGAGGATACGGACAGCGCGCGGCGGATCCTGCGCATGACGTCCGAGGACGGGCGCTCCGACCGCGGATCCGCCTGGGGAGGAGCGGCCGGACGACGGATCGGGCGGCCGCGGATCGAAGGGACTCGGATCGCATGGCGGCGGATCGGGCTGCCGCGGATCAGGCGGCGGCGGGCGCGGCCGTGCGCTCGTCCCGCGGCATGCGCAGCAGCGCGTACGCGGAGGCGGCGAGCAGCAGCACGGCGCCGGTCGCGAAGGCGACGGGGAACGACACGGCGTCGGCGAGGTAGCCCGCGACGAGCGGGCCGACGATGGCACCGAGGTCCGAGACCATCGAGAAGACAGCGACGGGACGGCCGCTGCGGCCGCCCGCGGCGTCGCCCACCGCGGCCCCCGGTGCCGTGCCCATGAACGACGCGGCCGCGCCGAACAGGCAGAGCAGGATCGTGAGCACGATGACGTTCGGCGCGAACGGGATCGCGACCATCAGCACGCCGGCGACGGCGAAGGAGCCGACGATCGCGGGCCGGCGGCCCACCGTGTCGACGAAGCGCGCGGCCGGCGCGAGCGCGAGGGCCTGCACGACGGCGGCGCACGCGAACGCGATGCCGGTGGAGGCGGCGGGCGCGCGGATCACCTCCACGACGAGCAGCGGGATCAGCGAGCTGCGGACGCCCATCGACGCCCACCCGTTGCCGAGGTTGGCGAGCAGCGCGCCGCGGTAGCGGGTGTCGCGGAGCACCTCGGCGAAGGGCCGCGGCGGCTCGGCGGGGCCGGTCGCATCCGCCGGGCCCGTGCGCTTCGACAGCAGCAGGAGGCCGATGACGCTCGCGACCGCGAGGGTCGCCGCGTAGAAGAAGAAGGGAGCGGTGAGCGAGACGGTCGCGAGCACGGCGCCGAGCGCGGGCCCGGCCATGCCGCCGATGAGGAAGCCGCCCTGGTAGAAGCCGATCGCGCGGGCCCGGCGGGTGGGATCCGTCGAGCCGAGCAGCAGCGTCATGGCCGCCACCGAGAACATGGCCGACCCGATGCCGCCCGCGCCGCGGAGGAGCAGGAGCTGGAGGTAGTCCTGCGCGAGGCCCGCGAGGCCGGAGGAGAGGGCGACGATCGCGAGGCCGATGGCGAGCACGGTGCGCTCGCCCGTCCAGTCCATGATCCGCGCCACGAACGGGCTCATCACGAGCCGCATGAGCGCGAACGCGGAGATGACCGCGCCGATCTCGAAGCTGCCGACCCCGAAGCTGCGCGCGTACACGGGCAGCACGGGCACGACCACGCCGAAGCCGACCATCACGAAGAACGCGATGACGCCGAGGACGAGCACGTCGCGCGGCAGCTTCGCGCGGGGAGCGCGGGGAGCGCGGGGAGCGCGGGGAGCGCGCGGGGCGCGGACTGGGCCGCGCGTGTCGGGCATCCCGCCGTCGCCGGGCTCGGGGGTGCTCGCGGATCCGCCACGACGGAATCCGCGCATGCGCTCAGGATACGCGGTGCGCGGCGGCCTCCCCGTCGCCTACGACCGGCCGTGCTCCACGTCGAGCTCGACGCGATCGGCCGCGAACCGCGTCACGTTGAGGAGCAGCGGCGTGCCGTCCGGCAGCGTGTTGAGCGCGCGGACCACGAGCACGACCGCGCCGGACGCGAGCCGCAGCTCCGCGGACTCGGCGGCCGTCGCGAGCCGGCCGGTCACGGTGGTGGTGGCGCGCAGGTAGTCGTCGACGCCGACGGCGCGCAGGGCGTTCGTCATCGACCCGTCGGGCCCGTAGCGGTCGACGATGCCGGGCACGAGCTCGTCCACGAGCCACGAGGTGCCGCGGACGACCGGGCGGCCCTCGACGAGCCGCAGCGTCTCGAGGCGGAGGGCGGGGCGACCGGCGAGGGCGAGGCGCTCGGCGACGTCGGCGGGCGGATCCTCCACGGCCCACTCGAGCAGCTCGCCCGTGGACGCGGAGCCGCGGCCGCCCAGGCTGTCGCTGAGCCGCGTGCGGAGGCCGATGCGGTGGACGATCACGTCGTGCGCGGTCACGAACGTGCCGCTGCCCCGCCGCGAGACGACGAGCCCGTCGGCCGCGAGGGCCGCGACGGCCTGCCGCACGGTGTGGCGGTGCACCTCGAAGCGCTCGGCGAGCTCGCTCTCCGACGCGAGCTTCGCGCCGGCCGGCACCACGCCCTGCATGATCTCGGCGCGCAGCTCCTCCGCGATGAGCCGCCAGGCGGAGTACCCGCTCGTGGATCTGCTCTGGGTGGCCATGTCCTCTCGATGCTAGCGGGGGCGCGTGGCCCCGGATCGGCGCGCCGACGCGGATCCGGACCGCCGGGCTCTCCGCCGCCGCCCGCGTTCCCCACTGTTCACCTGCCCGCGACCGGCTCGTCGCGCGGGCGCGCGCTCCCGCTCCCCCTCCGCCGCTAGGGTCCACTTATCTAGATGAGCAGACAACTTGGAGGGATCGCGGCCATGACGACGACCACGACCAGCACGACCGCACGGGAGGACGCCGCCGCCCGCCAACGCTGGATGCGCGTCCTCTCGGCCGCCGACGTGGGAGCGCTCGACGCCGCGTGGACCGCGTGGGAGCCCAAGCCCGAGGTCCAGCACATCCGCGGCCCGGAGGCCGGGCTCGTCATGGTCCGCGGCCGCGTCGACGCCGGGGGCGCGCGCTTCAACCTCGGCGAGGCCACGGTCACGCGCGCCACCCTGCGGCTGCACGGGCCCGCGATGGCGGCGGATGCCCTCGGCAGCTCCTATGTCCTCGGATCCGACCTCGAGCACGCCCGCCTCGCCGCCCTCTTCGACGGGATGCTCCTCGACGCCGGGCTGCACGACCGCGTGCTCGCGGAGGTCGTCGCGCCGCTCGAGCGCGAGCGGGCGGAGGCGGACGCGAGGCGCGCCGCCGAGGCCCGCAGCACGCTCGTGGACTTCTTCACGGTCGCCCGGGAGCACGCGTGAGCGCCGTGGCGGGCCGCGCACCCGGGACTGCCGCGCCCGGCATCCCGGCGCCCGGCATCCCCGCTCCGGGCTTCGCCGACGCGACCCGCGGCGCGCAGGCCGCCTTCCGCGCGCTCCTCGACGCGCTCGCGCACCCGACCAGGATCCACCCGCTCACCGGACCCGCCGAGGCGCCCGCCGGCCTCGGCCCGGGACTCGGTGCCGTCGCCCTCACCGTGCTCGACGAGGAGTCCGCGCTGTGGCTCGACCCGCGGCGCACGGCCGACGCCGAGGTCACGTCCTGGCTCACGTTCCACACGGGCGTGCGGATCGTCGCCGACCCCGCCGACGCCGCCTTCGTCCTCGCCGACCCGGCGTCGCTGCCCCCGCTCGCGGAGCTGGCCGCCGGCACCGACGAGGAGCCGCACCGCTCCGCGACCGTCCTCCTCGACGTGCGCGGCGCCGCGGGCTCCCTCCGCATCCGCGCCGAGGGCCCCGGGATCGACGGGCACGCCGTCGCCGACGCCCCCTGGGCCGACGACGCGTTCCTCGACGCCTGGCGGGCGAACGGCGCCTGCTTCCCGCGCGGCATCGACCTGCTCCTCGTCGATGCGGGATCCGTCGCCGGGCTCCCCCGCACCACCCGCCTCCGGGCGGCCGAGCCCCGATCGGAGGCCTGACATGTACGTCGCCGTCAAGGGCGGGGAGCGGGCCATCGCCGCCGCGCACGCCCTGCTCGCCCAGGAGGGCCGGGGCGCTCCCGGATCCCGTCCGCTCGAGGCCGGGCAGGTCGCCGGCCAGCTCGGCGTCCTCGTCTCCCGCGTGATGACCGAGGGCTCGCTGCACGATCCCGAGCTCGCCGCCCGCGCCCTCCTCCAGGCCCAGGGCGACGTGCTGGAGGCGGTCACCCTGCTGCGCTCCTACCGCACGACGCTGCCGCGCTTCGGCTACACGCTGCCGGTGGACACCGCCGGTCTCCCGCCGCAGCGCCGCGTGTCCGCCACCTTCAAGGACCTGCCGGGCGGCCAGCAGCTCGGCGCCACCTTCGACTACACGCACCGCCTGTTCTCGGACGCCGAGCCCGCCGACGTCTCGACGCGCGCGGAGGACGCGGGCGCGGGCGCGGGCGCGGGCGCGGGCGCGGGCGCCACGATGCCGCGCGTCGCCGACCTGCTCGGCGCCACCTCGCTCATCGAGCCCGACTCCCACCCCGGCCAGGACGACGAGGAGCCCGCCGACATCACGCGCGAGCCCACCGTGTACCCGATGACGCGCGCCGAGCGCCTGCAGGCCCTGGCCCGCGGCGACGAGGGGTTCCTCCTCGGCCTCGGCTACTCGACCCAGCGCGGCTTCGGCACGACCCACCCGTTCGCGGGCGAGATTCGCGTGGGCGAGGTGGAGGTGGAGCTCGACGCGCCGGAGCTCGGATTCGCGGTGCCGCTCGGGCGCATCGAGGTCACGGAGTGCCAGATGGTCAACCAGTTCACGGGCAGCGCCGACCAGCCGGCACGGTTCACGCGCGGCTACGGCCTCGCCTTCGGGCGGAGCGAGCGGAAGGCCATGTCGATGGCGCTCGTCGACCGCGCGCTCCGGGCCGACGAGCTCGGCGAGCGCGCGACCGCCCCCGCGCAGGACGAGGAGTTCGTGATCAGCCACTGCGACAACGTGCAGGCGACGGGCTTCGTCGAGCACCTGAAGCTGCCGCACTACGTGGACTTCCAGGCGGAGCTCGCGCTCGTGCGGCGGCTGGCGCGGGAGTGGGAGGAGCGGCACGCGGACGGCGCGGGTCCTGCGGATGCGGACGCGGCCGACGCGGACACCGTCACCGCCGCAACCGCCGCCGCCGCCGTCCCGGCCGGACCGGGGGCCCGCGCATGAGCTCCTCCCTCATCGGCTACAACCTCGGCTACCTCGACGAGCAGACCAAGCGCATGATCCGCCGCGCGCTCCTCAAGGCCGTCGCGATCCCCGGGTTCCAGGTGCCGTTCGCGAGCCGCGAGGTCCCGATGCCGCGCGGCTGGGGCACGGGCGGCGTGCAGGTCACGGCCGCGATCATCGGCGAGGACGACGTGCTGAAGGTCATCGACCAGGGCGCCGACGACACCACGAACGCCGTCTCCATCCGCCAGTTCTTCGCGTCCGTCGCCGGGGCCGCCACGACCACGCGCACCGACGAGGCCACCGTGATCCAGACCCGGCACCGGATCCCCGAGACGCCGCTCGCCGACGGCCAGGTCGTCGTCTACCAGGTGCCCATGCCGGAGCCGCTGCGCTTCCTCGAGCCGCGCGAGACGGAGACCCGGCGCCTCCACGCGCTCGAGGAGTACGGGCTGATGTACGTGAAGCTCTACGAGGACATCGCGCGCTACGGCCACGTCGCCAAGACGTACGACTACCCCGTGATGGTCGACGGCCGGTACCTCATGGCGCCGTCGCCGATCCCGTCGTTCGACAACCCGAAGATGCACATGAGCCCCGCGCTCCAGCTGTTCGGCGCCGGCCGCGAGAAGCGCATCTACGCCGTGCCGCCGTTCACGCGCGTGGAGAGCCTCGGCTTCGAGGACCACCCGTTCGAGCCGCAGACGTTCGCCGACCCGTGCGCGATCTGCGGATCCACCGGCGTGTACCTCGACGAGGTCATCACCGACGACCGCGGCGCGTCCGTGTTCGTCTGCTCCGACACCGACCACTGCGAGCGCACGGCGGCCCCCGCCGACGCCGCCCGCGCCCACGACGAGGAGGCGCTCGCGTGAGCGACGACGACCGACCGCTGCTCGAGGTCCGCGGGGCCGCCCACCGCTACGGCGACCGCTACGGCTGCCGCGACGTCGACTTCGACCTCTGGCCGGGCGAGGTGCTCGCGGTCGTGGGCGAGTCCGGATCCGGGAAGTCGACCCTGCTCGGCACCCTGTCCCAGCGGCTCGCGCTCAGCGAGGGCAGCATCCGCTATCGGCTGGCCGACGGTGAGACGGTGGAGCTGGCGGACCTGTCCGAGAGCGCGGTGCGCCGGCTCTGGCGGAGCGAGTGGGGCTTCGTGCACCAGGATCCGGCCGACGGCCTGCGCATGCACGTGAGCGCGGGCGGCAACGTCGGCGAGCCGCTCATGACGAACGGGTGGCGGAACTACGGGCGGATCCGCGAGACGGCGGCCGAGTGGCTGCGGCACGTGGAGATCCCCGTCGACCGCATCGACGACCACCCGACGACGTTCTCCGGCGGCATGCGGCAGCGGCTGCAGATCGCCCGGAACCTCGTCGTCTCGCCGCGGCTCGTCTTCATGGACGAGCCGACGAGCGGCCTCGACGTCTCCGTGCAGGCCCGCCTGCTCGACCTCATCCGCGGCCTCGTGGCGGAGCTCGGCCTCGCGGTCGTCATCGTCACCCATGACCTCGCGGTCGCCCGCCTCATCTCGCACCGCACGCTCGTGATGAAGGACGGCCGCGTCATCGAGTCCGGCCTCACCGACCGGGTGCTCGACGACCCGCAGGCCGCGTACACCCAGCTGCTCGTCTCCTCGATCCTGCAAGGATGATCCGCCCCATGACCGGAAGCACCGCCGGGAGCACGCCCGGATCCGCGCCCGTCCCCGTCCCCGTCCTCACCGTCGACGGGGTCGCCAAGACCTTCACGATGCATCTGCAGGGCGGGCAGCGACTCGCCGTCCTCGACGGCCTCTCCTTCGTCGTCGGCCGCGGCGAGAGCGTCGTGCTCGGCGGCCCGTCCGGCGCCGGCAAGAGCACGGTGCTGAAGCTCGTCTACGGCAACTACCAGGCCGACCGCGGGCGGATCCTCGTGCTCGGGCCCGGCGGTGAGGTGGACATCGTGACGGCAGCACCGCGGGCCGTGCTCGCCGCGCGACGCGACGCCGTCGGCTACGTGAGCCAGTTCCTCCGCTGCGTCCCGCGCGTCGGCACGCTCGACGTGGTGGCCGAGCCGCTCGTGGAGCGCGGGGTGGATGCCGCGGAGGCCCGCGACCGCGCGGCGCGGATGCTCACGCGCCTCTCCATCCCGGAGCGGCTGTGGTCGCTGCCGCCCGCCACCTTCTCCGGCGGCGAGCAGCAGCGCGTGAACGTGGCGCGCGGGTTCCTGCCCGAGCTGCCCCTGCTCCTCCTCGACGAGCCGACCGCGTCCCTCGACGCGCGGAACCGCGACGTGGTGGTCGAGCTGATCGCCGAGAAGCGCGACGCCGGCGTCGGCATGCTCGGGATCTTCCACGACGCGGAGGTACGGGCGGCGGTCGCCGACCGGATCGTGGACGTGGAGGCGTTCGTGCCGGCGCTCGCGGAGGCGGCGCTCGAGGCGGGCGCGCTCGCGGAGGCCGCGCGATGACGCGCGTCGCGGTCTACGCGATCCCGGGCTTCGGCTCGGACGACGCCACCGGGATCCTCCTGCGGGAGCGCGCCGAGGCGTGGCTCGGCCGGTCCGTCGTGGGCGGGTCCCCGGCCCCGGCCACGGCCGCGCCCGCCGGGTGGACGCGGGCCGAGGTGGACGCGATCACGGTCGACGCCCGCCGCTACGGCTTCCACGGCACGCTCAAGGCGCCCTTCCGCCTCGCCGACGGGCGCGACCTCGCGGAGCTCGACGCCGCGGTGGCCGGCCTCGCGGGCGCCCGGGACCGCGTCGCGCTGCCCGGGCTCCGGGTCGCGTCGCTCGGCGGGTTCCTCGCGCTCGTGCCGACCGGTCCCACGCCGACGCTGGACGCGCTCGCCGCCGACGTCGTCACGGGCCTCGACGCGTTCCGCGCTCCCCCGACGGATGCGGAGACGGCCCGCCGGGATCCGGCGTCCCTCAGCCCGCGGCAGCGCGAGCTCCTCGCGACCTGGGGCTACCCGCACGTGCTCGACCGGTTCCGCTTCCACCTGACCCTCACCGACCGGATCCCGCCCGCCGCGCGCCCCCGCGTCGAGGCGGCCCTCGCCGCCTGGTTCGCCGACGGCACGGACCGGCCGGTCGCGATCGACGCGCTCGCCGTCCTGATCGAGGACGCGCCCGGCGCGCCCTTCCGCCTGCACGCGGTGCACCCGCTGCGCACCCCGCTCGCTCCCCGCCCCCCCCGCCCCCCCCCCCCCCCCCCCCCCCCCCCCCCCCCCCGCCCCGGCGCCCGACCCCGAAGGACCCCGATGAGCCGCGAGACCGTCCTGCGCAACGCCCGCATCGTCCTCGACGACGAGGTGCTGCACGGATCCGTCCTGATCCGCGACGGCCTCGTCGCCGACGTCTCCCCCGGCACCGCCGGCGCGGTCGGCGCGGCCGGCGGCACCGGCGACGACCTCGACGGCGACCTGCTCATCCCCGGCCTCGTCGAGCTGCACACCGACCACCTCGAGTCGCACGCGCAGCCCCGGCCGGGCACGCGCTGGGATCCGGTGCCCGCCGTCCTCGCGCACGACGCCCAGCTGAGCGGCGCCGGCGTCACGACGGTCTTCGACGCGATCCGCATCGGCACCCTCGAAGGTCGCGACGACGCCACGCACCTGTCCCTCTCGCTCGCGGAGGCGATCGAGCACGCGGGGACCGCCGGGCTGCTGCGCGCGGAGCACCTCATCCACCTGCGCTGCGAGGTCGCGGCGCCGGACACGGCCGCCGAGTTCCGCGAGTTCGACCGCATCGCGTCCGTCCGCCTGGCCTCGCTCATGGACCACACGCCCGGGCAGCGCCAGTACGCGGACGTCGAGGCGTTCACGAAGTACATGGTGGGCCGGGGACGCGTGTCGGCGGCCGGGATCGGCGCGCTGATGGAGGAGCTGCAGGCCGTCGCCGCCGAGCACTCGACGCCCAACCGCGTGGCCATCGCCGAGCTCGCCACCGCGCGCGGGGTGACGCTCGCGGCCCACGACGACGCCACCGTCGCGCACGTCGAGGAGTCCGCGGCGCTCGGCGTGCGCATCTCCGAGTTCCCGACGACCGTGGTCGCCGCCCGCGCCGCGCGCGAGCACGGGCAGCTGATCGTGATGGGCGCGCCGAACATCGTGCGCGGCGGCAGCCAGTCGGGCAACGTGGCGGCGACCGAGCTGCTCGCGCTCGGGCTGCTCGACGTGCTGTCCTCCGACTACGTGCCCGCGAGCCCGCTGCAGGCCGTCGTGCAGCTCGACGCCGACGGGATCCTGCCCCTCACGCGCGGCGTCCGGCTCGTCAGCGGCGACCCGGCGCGGGCCGTCGGCCTCGACGACCGCGGGGCGATCCGCGTGGGCGCGCGCGCCGACCTCGTGCGCGTGCACCGCCACGTCACCCCCGCGAGCGAGCGGCACCCCGGCGGGCGGACCGTGCCCGTCGTCCGGAGCGTGTTCCTCCGGGGAGCGCGGGTGTCGTGAGCGACGCCTCCGCCCGCATCCCCCTCGGCCCCGGACCGTTCGTCGCCGTCGTCGGCGCGAGCGGCGTCGGCAAGGACGCGCTGCTCGCCGCCGCCCGCGCGCGGAGCGGACCGGACGCGCACTTCCCCCGCCGCGCGATCACCCGCCCGCCCGGGCCCGGCGAGGACTTCGACGCCGTGGGCGTCGAGGAGTTCGCCGCGGCCGCCGCGCGCGGCGAGTACGCCGTGACCTGGCGCGCGCACGGCCTCTCCTACGGGATCCCCGCCACGGCCGACGACGCCGTCCGCGCGGGCGCCGCCGTGGTGGCGAACGTCTCCCGCAGCATGCTCGACGTGCTCCAGGCGCGCTACGCCCGGCTGGTCGTGGTGCGGATCACGGTGGCCGAGGACGTGCGCGCCGCCCGGCTCCGGGAGCGCGGCCGCGAGCCCGACGACGACATCGCCCGGCGCCTCGCCCGCCGGGATCCCGCGCCCGACCGGGTGGCCGACCACGAGGTGCGGAACCACGGCACGGTCGCCGAGGGCGGCGAGGCCCTGCTCCGCGCGATCCGGGCGGCCCGCGCGTCCGCCCTGGCCGCCTCCGCGCTCCCCGACTCCCCCGTGATCCGCCCCCTCGACCCCGCGCCCCGCGGAGGAACGGAGACCCCATGACCGCGAAGCTCACCGAGGAGCCCGTGATCGGCCCCGACGTCGCCATGACCGGCGGCGAGCTCGGCCGCTGGACGGAGATCGGCGCGAGCACGCGCCTGCTCGACACCGTGATCGGCGACTACAGCTACTGCGACCGGCTGTGCGACTTCGCGCACGTCGACGTGGGCCGCTTCGCGAACATCGCGAGCGCGGTGCGGATCGGCGCCACCGACCACCCGCTCGACCGGGCCACGCTGCACCACTTCATGTACCGCAGCACCATGTACTGGGACGACGTGGAGGACGACGCCGAGTTCTTCGCGCACCGTCGCTCCCGCCGCACCTCCATCGGGCACGACACGTGGATCGGGCACGGCGCCATGATCAAGCCGGGCGTGCGCGTCGGGGACGGCGCGGTCGTGGCGTCCGGCGCCGTCGTCACGCGCGACGTGCCGGACTACGCCATCGTCGCGGGCGTACCCGCCACGGTGATCCGCTATCGCCAGCCGCCGGAGATCGCCGCGCGCCTGCAGCGGCTCGCCTGGTGGGACTGGGACCACGCGACCCTCCGCGCCCGGCTCGCCGACTTCCGGGCCCTGCCGACGGAGGCGTTCCTGGAGCGGCACGAGGGCTGACGCGTCGCGGCGGGCGCGGGCTCAGCCGGGCCCGTCGCTCGCCGCCGCCAGCAGCGGCACGAGCACGGCGCCGATGGGCACCGGCAGGCCGTGCGCCCGGCCCCGTCGGAGGACGACCCCGTTGCGCGCCTGCCACTCGAGCGGTCGTCCGGCGTCCCGGTCCGCGAGGATCGAGGTGCCCTGGTCGGCGGGCGCCTGGGCGAAGTCGTCGACGATCCGGTCGGCCACCCCGTCGTCGAGGTGGGCGCCCTCCGCGCGCGCGACCTCCAGGCACTCCCGCGCGTAGGCCCGGGCGAGCGTCGCGACGTCGTCCCGCCGGAACACGCCGGCCCGCCGTCCGGTGGCGGCCATGATCCCCGCGACCGCGTTCTGCACGAGCTTCCGCCAGGCGGCCGTGGTGAAGTCGGCCGCCAGGTCGACCCGGCACCGGCTGCCCGCGAGCGCCTCGACGGCGACGCGGGATGCCGGCACGTCGGGCAACGTGAGGCGCGGGGTGCCGCGGAGCAGCACGGATCCGTCCGCCTGCGCCTCCGCGGGGAACCACACCACCGCGGGCACCACCGGGCAGCCCGGGACGTGCGGCGCGACGTCCGCCACCTGCTCGACCCCGTTCTGCAGCACGACGACCACCGTGCCCGCGTGGCAGAGCGCCCGGAGCCACGGCGCCGCCGCCTCGATCTGCGTGGCCTTCACCGCGAGGAGCACGAGGTCGACGGGCGCGGTGACGCCGGCCGGATCCGTGCGCACGGGCCCCGGCACCACGATCGTCGTCCCGTCCGGCGTGCGCAGCTCGAGCCGCTCGCGCGCCGTCCGACCGCAGAGGAGCACGGGCACCCCCGCCTCGTGCAGCGCGGCGGCGACGGACGTGCCGATCGCGCCCGGGCCGACCACGGCGACGGCGGGCCGGACGGGCGTCACCGGAAGACGCGGCGCAGCCAGGCGGCGAGCGCCTCGACCGCGAGCACGCTCACGAACACCATCGCGACGAGCGTCGTCACCTGCCCGTGCAGCGTCATCACGGAGGAGGCGTTCGTCAGGTGGAACCCGATCCCGCTGCCGCCGACGATGCCGAGGATCGTGGCCGCCCGGATGTTCGTGTCCACGAGGTAGAGCGAGTTGCCGACGAGCGACGGCAGCCCCTGCGGCCAGGTGGCCGACAGGAAGCGCTGCCCCCGGGTCGCGCCCACCGCGGTGAGGGCGCGCTCGGGACCGGCGCCCACCTCCTCGAAGGAGTCGGCGATGAGCTTGCCGAGGAGCCCCACGCCGCCGAACGCCAGCGCCACGACGCCGGCCTGGTTGCCGAGCCCCGTGATCATGATGAGCAGGATCGCGAGCACCAGCTCGGGCACCCCGCGGAACACGACGAGCACGCCGCGCGCCGCGTTCCGCACGGCGGGGCTCGGCGCCACGTTGCGGGCGGCGAGGGATCCGACGACGAGCGCGAGCACGACCGAGAGCAGCGCCGCGGCGAACGCCACCTGGATCGTCACCAGCAGCGCCTCGGCGAACTCGCCGAACGTGTGCGATCCGGTGCTCGGCGGCCAGAAGCTCTGGAGGGTGGGGACGACGTACTCCCACGTGACCTGGCCGAGGTCGATGTCGGCCATGAGGTAGCCGCCGACCACGACCACCACGGCGAGCGCCGACCACGCCGCCGTGCGCACCCGGTCGGCCGTCCACGGCCGCCGCTGCATCGACTCGACGGTCACGGCGCGCGCGGTGCCGGCGCTCCCGGCGCGGTCGGGCAGGGCGCGGTCGCGCGTGAGGCGCCGCACGATCCGGTCGCCCAGCCCGCGCCCGGCGGGCCGCACGCCCAGCGCGCTCCGGCGGATGGACGACGACACGACCTCCAGCAGCACGCACAGCGCGAAGATGACGAGCGCGATGCCGATCCCGCGGCCGTAGCCCTCCGGGAACTGGCCGAACGCGACCTTCATCGCGTAGCCGAGCCCGCCCACGCCGGCGTAGCCGAGGATCGCGGAGCCGCGGAGGTTGATGTCGAAGCGGTGCAGCACCGTGGCGATCCACGACGGCAGCACCTGCGGGAACACGCCCGCCCAGAACTCCTGCGCGCGCGTGCCGCCCGTGGTGCGGATGGCGCGCTGCGGGCCCTCGTCGACCTGCTCGATGGCGTCGGCGAAGAGCTTCGAGATCATGCCGATCGAGTGGATCCCGATGGCGAGGATGCCGGGCAGCGGGCTCCCCAATGCGAACGCCAGCGCGAACGCCAGCGCGAGCACCACGTCGGGGATCGCGCGCGTCACCACGCCGATCGCGCGGCCGACGACGCGCAGCCACGGCGCCGGGGTGGTGTTGCGCGCCGACGCGTAGGCGACCGGCACGGAGACGAGCGCGGCGACGAGCGTGCCGAGCACGACGATCCCGAGCGTCAGCCCGATGAGGTACGCGAGGTCCCCTGCCGGCGGGAAGCTGATCGGGTCCATGCGCGAGAAGACCTTGACGGCGTTGGCGACGCTGCGGAGGACGTTCGACCAGGTGAAGTCGAGCGTCGTCAGCGCGTGGATCGCGAACGCGACCAGGGCGAGCACCACGACCAGCGCGAGCGCCTTCTGCCGGTCGGGCCGCCGTCGCGGGGCGCGCTCCTCGACGTCCGGGCGGACGCCGGGCGGCGCCTGACCCGGGCGCTCGGCGACCGCGGTCACCGGCTGCCGTCCGCGCGCACCCCGACGGGCTCGTCGAGCGGCATCACGTCTCCGAGCTCGGTCGCGATCGCGGCCAGCGCGGAGGTCGTGGACGCCACGCGCCCGTAGATCTCCATCACCTGCGCCTTGCCGATGCCGCGCGTGGGGGTGTCGAGCACGACCTCGCCGTGGCGGAGCCCGACGATGCGGTCGCCCCAGCCGAGCGCGAGGTCCACCTGGTGCAGGCTGCACACCACCGTGAGGCCGTCGTCGGCGGCGATCTCGCGGATGAGGCGCATCACCTGCTCGCTGGACTCGGGATCGAGGCTCGCGACGGGCTCGTCGGCGAGCAGGATCTCGGGCCGCTGCATGAGCGCCCGCGCGATGGCGACGCGCTGCTGCTGCCCGCCGGACAGCCGGTCGGCCCGCTCGTAGGCCTTCTCGAGCAGGCCCACGCGGTCGAGGTGGCCGAGCGCCTCGGTGCGCGCGGCGCGGGGGTAGGTCCAGATGCCGAGGCGCGGCCCGCGGAGGCGGCCGAGCGCGCCGGTGAGCACGTTCTCGAGCACCGTGAGCGAGGGCACGAGCTCGAACTGCTGGAAGATCATCGCGACCCGGCCGCGGAGGGCGCGGAGGTCCTGCCGGCCGAGGGCGGCGACGTCCTGGTCGAAGACGCGGACGCTGCCGGCGGTCGGCAGCTCGAGGCCGTCCAGGTGCCGGAGGAGGGTCGACTTGCCCGAGCCGGACAGGCCGAGGAGCACGACGACCTCCCCGCGCTCGACCGTCAGGTCGACATCGTGGAGCGCCCGCGTGCCGCCGAAGTCCTTGGTGACCGCGGAGACGGAGATGAGCGGGGAGGTCGTCGTGCCGGTCATGGTCGATTCAGTCCGTCCGCGTCACTTCGCGCACTTGGCGGCGGCGATGGAGTCGCAGAGCTCCGCGATGCCCGAGTAGTACGAGACGTCCTCCGGCTGGGCGCCGAAGTAGCCCTTCGCGAAGCCGTCGGTCATCGGCACGCCGGAGGCCTTGATCGCGTCGATCGTGGCGCCCTGGAGCGCCGTGGTGAGCTTCGCCTTCACGTCGGCGGGCAGCGCCGAGGAGATGGAGAGCGGCCCGCCGGGCACGTACTCCTTGCCGACGACGGTCAGCTTCCCGGCGGCCGCCTCGGGCTCGACGATCGAGTCCTCGGCGAACCCGACGTCGCACTGGCCGGACGCGACCGCCTGCGCGGACTTGTCGTGGGCACCCGCGAAGTAGGGCGTGAAGTCCGCGAACTGCGGGTTGCCGTTGGCGTCGGCGCCCGTGCTCGTGACGTCGAGGCCGGCCTTCTGCAGCTGCTTGAGGCCGAAGAGGAAGCCGGAGGTCGAGTTCGGGTCGACGAAGCACACGGTCTTGCCCTTGGCACCCGAGAGATCGGTGATGGAGGAGCCCTTCGGCACGATCGCCTCGGAGTAGTAGCCGGGGTCCGTGACGCTCTTCGAGGTGAGCATCGCGGCGACCGGCTCGATCTCGGCGCCCTTGTTCGAGGCCATGACGTACTGCAGGGCGCCCGAGCTCATCATGTCGATCTTGCCGGCGACGGCGGCCGCGATGAGCGCGGTGTAGTCGGCGGTGGGGTAGTACTCGACCTTGAGGCCGGTCTCCTTGGCGATGTAGTCCTCGAGCGGCTTGTTGTTCGAGTCGGAGCCGGCCTGGTCGGGCGTGGCGCCGAAGACGAGGGTGCCCTCGGACTTGGCCCAGGTGCCCGACGAGTCGGCGGGTCCGGACGAGTCGGAGCCGCCGGCGGAGCAGCCGGTGAGCGCGAGGGCGGCGACGAGGGCGGAGGCCGCGAGGGCTCCGACGCGGGTGCGGGGGGACAGGGACATGGACGTGCCTCTCGAGTCGGGACCCGCGGGCGGAGATGGGGGAGGCCACGGGTCGGAGCCGACTCTAGGAACACGCGAGGGGAGCGGCGTGCCGCTCAGGTGGCGCGACCGTGAACGTGTCCGGAAGAGCAGACATCTCCTCCGGAGCGCGCACCCTCAGCCCATGTCGGAGCCCAGCTCCACCTCCGTGAAGATCGAGCCGAGCAGCACGCCCGCGGGCGGCGCGGTGTCCGCGCCGAGCTCCGGGAAGCGGTGGGCGAAGACCTCGGCGTCGTCCTCGGGGTGGTAGCCGATCGCCTCGCCCGCGGCGAGCGAGACCCAGCGGCGCGTGTTCCGCGAGACGCCCCACACGATCCGGTGGCCGGGCTCGTCGAGGTGCAGCACCGCCTCCACGAGCCGCACGGCGTCGGCCGCGGAGAGCCAGGTGGAGATGCTGCGTGCCTGCGACGGCTCGGGCTCGGCCGTCATGATCCGCACGCTCACCACGATGTGCCCGTGCCGGTCGGCGTAGAGGCCGCCGAGCCCCTCGAGCAGCACCTTGCTCAGGCCGTAGAAGGTGTCGGGTCGGGGCGCGGGCACGTCCTCGCGCGCGGCCTCGGTCGCGGGTAGGAAGCCGACCGCGTGGATGGAGCTGGCCGCGAGGATCCGCGGCACCCCCGCCCGCACCACCGCCTCGTGCACGGCGTGCGCGCCGTCGTTGTTCACGGCCTGGATCGCCTCCCACGGCCGCTCGGCCGCGTGCGCCGCGAGGTGCACCACGAGGTCGGATCCGCGGAACGCCTCCGTGCACGCGTCGACGTCGGTCGTGTCGACGATCGCCGACGTCTCCCCGTCGGCGAGCGGCGTCGGCGGCGCCACCACGTCGAGCAGCCGCAGCTCGTGCCCGGCCGCGAGGAGGAGCGGGCGGATGCTCGTGGCGATGCGCCCGGATCCTCCCGTGATCGTGATCGTGGCCATGTCGGATCCCCTCGTCGTCGACGCGTCGGCCGCCGCGGCCGTCCCCCCATCCTGGCGGGAGGCCGGCCGCGCGGGGAGGGCGGCGTCACTTCTCCGCGCCGGCCACCATCCCCTTGATGAAGAACCGCTGGAGGAAGAGGTACGCCACGAGCACGGGCACCACGGCCATGAGCGAGGCCGCCGCGGCCGCCCCGAGGTCGCTGCTCTGCTGCCCGAAGAACGCCGCGATGGCGGGCGCGATGGTCCGCACCGCCGGGTCGGTGAGCAGGTAGCCGGAGAGCGCGAACTCGTTCCACACGGCGACGCTCGTGAGGATCACCACGGTCGCCGTCACCGGCTTCAGCAGCGGCAGCACCACCCGCAGGAACACCTGCAGCGTGGAGGCCCCGTCGAGCGCGGCGGCCTCCTCGAGCGACTCCGGGATCGACCGGATGAACGCGCTGTAGAGGAAGATCGCGAGCGGCAGCTGCGTGGTCACCATCACGAGGATCACGCCCCAGTAGGTGTTCGTCGCGCCGAGCTGCGTGAGGAACGAGTACAGCGGCACGAGGATGCTGAGCGGCGGCACCATGATCAGCGCCACGATGCACGCGAACACCAGCCGGTTGAGCGCGGTCGCGCGGCGGGCGAGCGGGTAGGCGGCGAGCGCCCCCAGCACGCACGTGATGGCCGTGGACGCCACGGTCACGATCGCGCTGTTGCCGATGGCGCGGAGGATGCCGCCGTCGCGGGCCGCCGTGACGAACGCGTCGCCCGTCAGCCGGTCGAGCGGGAGCGCGAGCTGCGCGGCCGGATCCCCGGGCGAGCGGAGGGCCGTGGTGACGGCGATCCAGAACGGCAGCAGCTGCACCGCGCACATGAGCGCGAGCGCCGTGCCGAGCGCGACCGTCGCGAGGCGCTGGCGCGGGGTGCGGCTGCCGGCCGTGCGGGAGCGGGCGGCGTCGCGCGGCGCCTCCGCCGCGTCGTCCGGCTCGGGGATCCGGGCGGGTGCGTCCGGCCGGGTGGTGTCGAGGGCGGTCATGTCATGCCTCCAGTCGGCGGCGGTTGAGGACGGTGTTGAGCACCAGCGTGAAGACGACGATCACGGCGAACAGGGCGACGCCCATCGCGGACGCGTAGCCCGCGCTCTGGTTGTCGAAGTACGCCTTGCCGATGAGGGTCGACACCGAGTTGGTGGAGTAGCCGGGCCCGCCGCCGGTGAGCACCTGGATCACGTCGAAGAGCTTCAGTCCGCCGATGAGGTTGAGCACGATGCTCGTCGCGAACGCGGGCTGCAGCAGCGGCAGCGTCACGTGCACGAAGCGCTTCCACCCGCCGGCCCCGTCGAGCATCGCGGCCTCGTGGTACATCGCGGGGATGGACTGCAGGCCGGCCAGGTAGATGATCATCGAGACCCCGACGAACTGCAGCGAGTTGACGAGCACGACGATGGCGACCGAGGTTCCCGCGTCGGAGAGCCACGCCTGCCGCTCCCCGCCGAACGCGAGGACCACGTCGTTGAGCGTGCCCTCGTTGTACTGGAAGAGCAGGTAGTACATCGTGCCCATGATCACGGGCGAGACGAGCACGGGCAGGTAGATGATCGCGCGCATCGCCATGCGCCCCCGGATCGCCTGGTCGAGCGCGAGCGCCAGCCCGAGGCCCAGCACCTGCTGCACGATGGTGGATCCGAACCCGTAGGCGAACGTGTTGAGGAGCGAGCTGCGGAACACGTCGTCGGTGAGGAGGCGCGCGTAGTTGTCGAGGCCCGTGAAGGTCATGGTCGGCGAGTAGCCGTCCCAGTTCTGGAACGAGAGCATCACGCCGCGCACGAGCGGGTAGGCGGTGAACGCGCCGAGCAGCACGACCGCGGGCAGGTACATGAGGTTGATGCCCGGACGGGTGGCCGACCCGCCGGCCCGGCGCCTGCGCACCGGGCCCGCGGATCGCCGGCGCCCGAGCGGCGGCACGACGGGGGTGGTCGCCATCGGGCGCTACTTCCCCTGGCCGTGGAGGCTGGTGAAGTCCTGCTCCACCTGCACCACGGCCTTCGGGACGTCGGACTGGCCCGTGATGACGGAGTCCGTCGTGGTCACGAGCGTGTTCCACATGCCGTTGGGCAGGTGGACGCGGTCGAAGTACGGCACGAGCGGCGTCTTGGCCTGGGTGACCCAGGCGTCGTAGCTGCCCTGGAGCGGGCCGAGGTCGCTGGCGGCGTCGGTGAGCCCGGGCGCGGACCCGCCCGCCGCCGCGAGCTCGGCGTCGTTCCCCGGCTCGGCGAGGTAGGCGAGGAACGCCTTCGCCTGGTCGAGGTGCGCGCTGGTCTTGGAGACGCCGAACGCGTTCATCTCGCCGCCGATGAGGTACGGGTCGCCCGTGGAGCTCGGCACGGGCATGAAGCCGAGCGACGCGTCGGGCGAGGTGCGGAGCGCGTTGTTCGCGACCGAGTTCTGCTGGAAGACGAACGCCGCCCGGCCGGCGCCGAGCGCCTTCGACATGTCGTCCTGCGTGGCGGAGGAGTAGTCGGGGTTCACGTAGCCGGCGTCGACCCAGCCGGCGATCCGGTCGAGCACCTTCGCGTAGGGGGCGTCGTCGAAGGTGCCGGACGAGAGGCCCTCGAGCTGGGCGTCGGTGTACTGGCCGGGCGCGATCCAGTCGACGAGGTTGCCGGCCGGGCCGTTGGCCTTGCCGCTCACCTGCACCACGGTCGTGCCCTTCGCGTGGATCCTCGCCGCCGCCGCGTCGAACGCGTCCCAGGTGGTGAGCGAGGCCGGGTCGACGCCCGCGTCGCGGAGCACGTCGGCGTTGTAGAGCACCCCGGCGATGTCGGTGTCGACCGGGAGCGCGTAGATGGCCCCCGACCCGTCGCGCATGGCCGCGTCGAGCTGCGGGTTCACCTTCGCGGCCCACGGCTCGTCCTGAAGCGGCGCGAGGAACTGGGCGTAGCGGTCACGCGACCAGCCGTGCGTCATCCAGATGTCCGGCACGTCGCGGGAGGCGAGCTTCACCTTGAGGTCCTGCTCGTACTGCGTGCTCGAGGGGATCAGGTCGATCTTCACCTCCGGGTTCGCCTGCTCGTACGCCTCGGTCAGGGTCGTGAGGGTCTTCAGCTGGTCGGTGCCCTGGGCGAAGCCGGTCTGCATCTGGATGGCGCCGTCGGAGCCGGCGCCGCCCGCGCATCCGGTGAGCAGGGCGGCGGAGGCGACCACCGTGGTGAGGAGTGCGCCGGTGCGCAGGATTCGTGACTTCATCGTCGGCCCTTCGTGGCTGCTGACCGACGGCGCGAGGGGAGCGGCTCGTCGGTGAGCCGCGGCGTCGCCGGTCGGTGGGCGTGAATCTACACGTGTAGCTATCGCAGGGCAAGGTTTCGCAACGGGTCCGCATTCCGGGCATCCCCGGCGCTCACGCAGAGGGTTGTCACGAGTAGATCGCGCATGCCAGACTTCACGGCACAGCGCCGACGACGATGCCCCGGCCTCGTCGCGACGACGCTGCCGCACCCGCTGAGCGATGACGCTCACCATCGAAAGGCCAGCCATGCTCTCCCTCGGGATCGTCGGCGCCGGACAGTTCGCCGGCCAGTTCGCCGCCCTCTTCAAGATCCACCCCGACGTCGATCGGGTCCTCGTCACGGACCTGCTCCCCGAGCGCGCGGAGGAGCTCGTCACCCGCGAAGGGCTCGACGGCGCCGTCGACTCCTTCGACGCCCTCCTCGAGACCGACGTCGACGCGGTCGCGCTGTTCACGCAGCGCTGGACGCACGGGCCGCTCGTCGTCCGCGCCCTCCGCGCCGGCAAGCACGTCTACTCGGCCGTGCCGATGGCGGTCTCCGAGGAGGAGATCGCCGACATCATCGAGGCCGTCCGCGAGACGGGCCTCACCTACATGATGGGCGAGACGAGCTACTACAACCCCGCCACGGTCTTCGCCCGGAAGAAGGTCGCCGAGGGCGCGTTCGGCCGGATCTTCTACGCCGAGGGCGACTACGTCCACGACATGGACCTCGGCTTCTACGCCGCGTACCAGTACAGCGGCGGCGAGGACTGGAAGCGCACGGCGAGCTACCCGCCCATGCACTACCCGACGCACTCGATCGGCGGCGTGCTCGGCGCGATCCCCGGCCACGCCGTGAGCGTCAGCTGCATCGGCGTGCGCGACGACCGCGGCGACGGGGTGTTCGACCGCGAGGTCAGCCAGTTCGACAACGACTTCTCGAACGCGACCGCGCTGTTCGAGCTCGACAACGGCGGCATCATGCGCATCAACGAGATGCGCCGCGTCGGGTACCCGTCGCAGATCCGCGAGTCGCGCTTCCGCTACTTCGGCACGGAGGCGAGCCTCGAGCAGATCGCCACGGTGAGCGTCTGGCAGGACAAGCACGACGTCACCGACATCTCCGAGGAGCTCACGACGCAGCCGAGCATGTCGCTCGACGACCCGTCGCTCGCGCACGTGGCGCCCGAGCTCCGCGAGGCGTTCGTCTCCGGATACGCGCCCGTGCACGACGAGGACCGGCTGCCCGCGGTGTTCCACGGCGTCCCGAGCGGGCACGAGGGCAGCCACCACTTCCTCGTGGACGACTTCGTGCGCGCGGTCGTCGACCGCACCCTGCCGCCCGTGAACGCCTGGGTCGCCGCGCGCTACACGATGCCCGGCATCGTCGCCCATCGCTCCGCGCTGCAGGGCGGGGAGCGCCTCGACGTCCGCGACTTCGGCGACGCCCCGGCCGACCTGCCGACCACGGCCCCGGCCGGCTCCGCGGATAGGATCGCAGCAGGATCCCGCTGACCGGCGCGACGTCGGGTCGCCGGGACCCGGTCGGGCAGGGAGGAGCGAGGCGCATGGCGACCTCCGCCCCCCTCCCGCCCGACGGGTCCCGTCCCCGCGGCGCGTCCCTCCCCCGCGGCCAGGTCACCCGATCCGACGTCGCCCGGTACGCCGGGGTCTCCACCGCGGTCGTCAGCTACGTCGTCAACAGCGGGCCGCGGCCCGTCGCGGAGGCCACAGCCGAGCGCGTGCGCGACGCGATCCGCGTGCTCGGCTACCGCCCGAACGCGAGCGCCCGCGCGCTCCGCACGGGCAGCACGCAGATGCTCGGGCTCGTGGTGCCCGAGATCGGCAACCCGCTCTTCGCCGAGATGGCGATCGCCGTGGAGCAGTGCGCGGCCCGACGCGGCCACGCGGTGCTGCTCGTGAACAGCGAGAGCGATCCGCAGGTCGAGCGCACCCTGATCCGCTCGCTGACCGCGCGGCAGGTCGACGGGATCATCATCAGCACCGTGCAGCACGGCAGCGCCGTGGTCGACCTGCCGACGCTCGGCGTGCCGGTCGTCCTCCTCAACACCTTCTCCGCGCAGGACGGCGTCGAGACCGTGGGCGTCGACGCGCGGGCGGGCGCGCGCCTCGGGGTGGAGCACCTCATCGGGCACGGGCACACGCGGATCGGCCTCATCATCGGCGGGGCCGAGGTGGAGGCGCGCGAGCACGGCTGGCAGGACGCGACCCGGGCCGCCGGGCTGCCGGACGGGCCCCTCGCCCGCGAGTCGTTCACCCGCGAGGGCGGCTACCGCGGCGCGCTCCGGCTCTTCGGCGGATCCGACCGGCCCACCGCGCTCTTCGCGAGCTCCGACATGCAGGCGATCGGCGCCCTCCGCGCGCTCGGCGAGCTCGGCCTGCGGGTCCCCGAGGACGTCGCCGTGGTCTCCTTCGACGGCACCGACGAGGCGGAGTACGCGGCGCCGCGGCTCACGGTCGTGCGGCAGCCGGTGGAGGAGATGGCGGAGGAGGCCGTGACGCGCCTCATCGCCCCGGATCCCGAGCGGGCCCCGCACCACGCGTCGTTCACGCCGACGCTCGTGATCGGACGGTCGTGCGGGTGCGCGGCTCCGGCCGAGGCGACGGCCGAGCCCGCCTAGAGCGGCGCCGCGTCGAACAGCACGCGCGAGCAGCCGACCGCCTGGTCGTGCGTGACGACCGCGCGCACCCCGTAGACGTCGGCGATGAGCTCGGGCGTGAGCACCTCCCGCGGATGCCCGCCCGCCACCACGCGCCCCTCGCGCAGCACCAGCACGCTGTCGCAGAACATCGCCGCGAGGTTGAGGTCGTGCAGCGCGATCACGGTGGTCACGGGCAGGTCGCGCACGAGCGCGAGCAGCTCCAGCTGGTGGCGGATGTCGAGGTGGTTGGTCGGCTCGTCGAGCAGCAGCTCGCGCGGCTCCTGTGCGAGGGCGCGCGCGATGTGCGCCCGCTGCCGCTCGCCGCCGGAGAGCGTCCGCCAGGCGCGATCCGCCTTCGCCTCGAGCCCGACGTGCGCGATGGCGCGGTCGATCGCCGCCTGGTCCTCGGCCGTGTCGCCGCCGAGCAGCGTGCGGTAGGGCGTGCGGCCGAGGCGCACGACGTCGCGCACCACGATGTCGACCTCGGTCTCGCCGTGCTGGGTGACGGTCGCGACCCGGCGGGCGACGTCGCGGCGCCGGAGCCCCGCGAGGTCGTCGCCGTCGAGCGTGACGCGGCCGGAGTCGGGCGACGCGGCGCCCTGCAGCAGCTTCAGGAGCGACGACTTGCCGGAGCCGTTCGGCCCGAGGAGCCCGACGGTGGATCCGGGTGCCGGCTCGAGCGTCACCCCGTCGACCACGAGCCGCCCGCCGCGCGCCCAGCGGACGTCGTGCGCCCGGAGCGTCATGCGCGACCCCGGTTCCGCATCAGCAGCAGCATGAAGACGGGCACGCCCACGAGCGCCGTGCCGACGCCCACCGGCAGCGGCGTCGGCGCGAACGCGAGGCGCGAGAACGCGTCGACCCACACCATGAAGACGGCGCCGAGCACGATCGTGGCCGGGACGACGCGCGCGTGCCGCTGGCCGAAGAGCAGGCGCGCGGCGTGCGGCAGCACCAGGCCGACGAAGCCGATGGCGCCGGCGATGCTCACGAGCGTCGCCGTGAGGAGGGCCGTGACCACCAGGAGGATCGTGCGGGTGCGGCCCACGTGGATCCCGAGCGACGACGCCACCTCCTCCCCGAACGCGAAGGCGTCGAGCGAGCGGGCGTAGGCCAGGCAGACGACCGCGCCGATCACGACCACGGAGACGCTGAGCCCGACCTCGTCCCAGCGCATGCCCTCGAGCGATCCGAGGAGCCAGAAGGTGATGCCGCGCGTCTCGTCGGAGTCCGCGAACGCGAAGACCACGAGGGAGGTGAGCGCGGAGAACAGCTGCGTGCTCGCGACGCCCGCGAGGATCACCCCGGCCGTGCCCGCGGACGAGAACCGCGCGAGCAGCAGCACGAACCCGAAGGCCACGAGCGCGCCGATGAAGGCGCCGCCCGACATGCCGATCGCGCCGCCGCCGAGGCCGAGCACCCCGATGAGCACCGCGCCCGTGGAGGCGCCGGAGGAGACGCCGAGCACGAACGGATCCGCGAGCGGGTTCCGCAGCAGCGACTGCAGCACGACGCCGCACAGGCCGAGGCCCGCGCCGCACGCCGCCGCGACGAGCGCGCGCGGGAGGCGCTCCTGCCAGACGATCGCGTCCTCGGAGACGCGCACCGGGATGCTCGCGAGCCCCGCGTGGTTGAGCAGGATGTCGCGCACGTTGACGAGCGACACGTCGGCCGGCCCGAGCGTGACGGCGACGCCCACCGAGAGCGCGAGCGCGACGATCCCGAGCACGACCAGCAGCCCGACGCGGAGCGCGTGCGGCAGGGCGCGCACCCGCGCGGCCGCGGCCTGGAACGGAGCCCGCGGGGCCGCGGCGCTCAGAGCTTCGCCCCGCGCGCGTCCCACCAGGCCCGGATCTTCTCGAGCCCGTCCACGAAGCGGATCGACGGGTTCATCTCGGCGCCGTGCAGCGCCACCATGCGGTCCTCCTTCACGGCCGTGAGGTCGCGCGTGAGCGGGTCGCTCGTCAGGAAGTCGATCTTGTCCTGCAGCTTGTCGCCGGGGAACCGGTTCCGCTGGAGGTCGCCGAGAACGAGGATGTCCGGATCCCGGTCGACCACGTCCTCCCAGCCCGCGGCGATGAAGTCGTCGTGCACCTCGGGGTACGCGTCCGTGGCGCCGACCTGGCGCGAGAGCAGCGACGTGGCGCCGAACCCGCCGCCCATGTACGGCGTCTTGGTGTCGGCGAACCAGTACATGACCTTCGCCCCGCCGAGGTCCATGCCGTCGGTGGCCGCGGCCGCGCGCTGCTGGAGCGACGCGACGAGCGCCTCGCCGCGGTCCTTCACATCGAAGACCGCGGCCATCTCGCGGATCTCCTGGTACAGCGCGTCGACCGTGAGCGGCGTGGTGCGCTTGCCGCCGCCGTTGATGCTGATGTCGGAGTCGCAGTCCGTCGGCGAGAGGTAGGAGGGGATGCCCGTCTCGGCGAGCCGGTCGCGCGTGACCACGCCGCCGGTGCCGTAGTGGCGGCCGAAGGAGGCCGTGACGAAGTCGGGGTCCGCGTTCAGGAGCACCTCGTAGGTGGGCGCGTTGTCGGCGAGGCGCGGCACCTTCGCGTTCGCGTCGGCGAGCGAGTCGAGCACCGGATCCGTCCACGAGGCCGTGCCGACCATGCGGTCCTGGAGGCCGAGCGAGAGCAGGATCTCGGTGGAGTCCTGGTCGAGCGACACGACGCGCTGCGGCGCCCGGTCGATCGTGACGTCGTGGCCGCAGTTCGACAGCGTGAGCGGGTAGGTCGTCGTCCCCTGGCCCGTCTCGGCGACGGACGCGGCGGGCACCTCCTCGGAGGCGCCGCATCCGGTGAGGGCGACGAGCACGAGGCCCGTCACGGCGGTGGCGGTGAGGCGGGCGAGGGCGCGAGCGCGGGGCATGGGTCTCCTGGGGTCGAGGCCGTCGGGCGGCCCGCGGGGAGCCGGGCCGCGGGTAAGCATAGCCTTACCTCACTGGGCGGTTCGACCCGTCTCCACGACCGGGCGGACCTACCGCCTCGAGCGCCGCGACACGACGCGGTAGACCACGGCGATGCCCAGCGTGAGGACGGCGAAGAGCACGAGCGACCACTCCGATCTGACGAGGGAGAAGCAGGTCACCTCGCAGACGCCGAGGACGAGGACGGCGATCCAGGTGGGGACGGGCTTGCGGTCCATGTCCGGGCTCCAGTCGTGACTGCGGCGACGATCGAGGGTGAGCGCCATCGGCAGCGCGGCGCTCTCGCGCTCCGACCCTAGGCGGGAGTCGTGGACGCATGTCAACCGATCCACACCCGTCGAACGCCGACGAGAGATCGGGCCCCCGCGTCAGCGCCCGCGCGCCACCGTCGACCCGCGCACGATCAGCTCGAAGCCCATCGTCTCGGAGCGGAAGGCGCCCGCGTCCGCACCGCGCTCGATCCGCTCGGCCAGCATCGCGACCGCACGGCGGGCGATGGCGCGACGGCCGGGCGACACCGTGGTGAGCGGCGGCTGCGCGAAGCGGGAGTCCTCCGTGTCGTCGAGCCCCGCGACCGCCACGTCCTCGGGCACGCGGAGGCCGCGCTCCTGGAGCATCCACTGGGCGCCGAGCGCGAGGGAGTCGTTGAAGCCGAACACGGCGTCGAGCTCGACCCCGTCGTCGAGGAGGCGGGCCATCGCGGCGGCGCCGGACTCGCGGCGCCAGGGGCCGGGATCCGCCCGCAGGCGCGGATCGAGCGGGATGCCGGCCGCGGTGAGGGCGTCCTCGGCGCCGCGCTGCCGGAGCGCGGCACCCGACGGCTCGCCCGCGTCCCGCACGCCGATGAGCGCGATCCGGCGCCGCCCGGTCTCGACGAGGTGCGCGACCGCGGCGCGCGCGGCGTCCCGGTCGGCGATGAGCACCTGGTCGGCGAGGCCCTCGAGGAAGCGCTGGCCGATCATCACGAGCGGCACGTCCAGGTCGATGAGGCCCGCGTCCTCCTGGTGCAGGGCGAGCGGCTCGTAGATCACGCCGTCGAGCACCTGGCGGTGGAGGCCCGAGAGCGCGCCGATCTCGCGGTCGCGCCGCCCCGCCGTCGTCTCGACGAGCACGCTGAGGCCGAGCTCGTCGGCCGCGTCGATCACGTCCTGCGCGAGCGGGGCGAGGTACGCGCTGTCGAGCTCGGGGATCACGAGCGCGATCATGCGCGAGCGGCCGGAGCGCAGGTTCCGGGCCGACACGTTCATCCGGTACCCGAGCTCGGCGACGGCCGCCTCGATGCGCGCCCGCGTCCCGTCGCGCATGTAGGGGTAGCCGTTGAAGTAGTTGCTGACGGTCTTGATGGAGACGCCCGCGGCACGCGCGACGTCGCTCATGGTCGCCGCCATCCGCTCCCCCTCGTGTCCGTGCGCCGTCCGGGTCGCCGCGCGCGGCCCCAGCCTCGCACGCGGGCCGGGCGGCGGCCCTACTTCACGGCGCCGCTGATGAGCCCGGCCACGTAGTACCGCTGCAGCAGCAGGTAGAGCACGACGCACGGGATCACCGTGACGGCGACGCCCGTCTGCATCAGCCCCCAGTCGACCGTGTTGTTCTGCCCGGCCGACAGGATGTTGAGGCTCACCGGCAGCGTGTACAGGCTCTGGTCGGTGATGAGGATGAGCGTCGCGAAGAAGTCGTTCCACGCCGAGAAGAAGGTGAGGAGCGCGGTCGAGACGACGCCGGGGATCGCGATGGGCAGCATCACTCGCCGCATCGCCTGCAGCGGCGTGTTCCCGTCGATGAGCACGGCCTCCTCGAGGCTCGCCGGCACCGCCGCGAACGAGTTCCGCATCAGGAAGATCCCGAACGGCAGGTTGAAGGTCGCGAGCACGAGCGAGAGGCCGACGAGGCTGTTGTCGAGGTCGAGCTCGATGAGCGTCAGGAACAGCGGCGTGATGATCGCCTGGAACGGGATCATGAACGTGATGAGCACCAGGAAGAACACGAGGTCGCTCCCCCGGAACGGCAGCCGCGCGAACGCGTAGCCGGCGAGCGTCGACACCACGACCGTGAGCGCCGTCACCAGCAGCGACACGAAGACGCTGTTGCGGAGGCTCGTCACGAGGTCGAGGCCGCCGGTCGGCGTGAGCAGCCGCTGCAGGTTCCCGAGCCCGATCGACCCGTCCTGCGCGGTGAGCGCGGTGCCGAGCATGATCCCGAGCGGGTAGAGGAAGAGGAGCGCGACGCAGCCGCACGCGACGTACCAGGCGAGCCGCGGCATCGAGGCGCGGACGGCGCCGAGGCCGCGGGCGTCGCGGGTGCGTCCGGCGCGATCCGGGGACGGGCCGGCGGAGGGCGCGTCGGCGGCGGAAGCGGGGCGGGCGGGCGCGGAGGTGCTCATGAGTGGTCCGAGTTCCGGAGGAGCAGCATCTGGGCTGCGCTGACGAGGCCGAGGACGACCATGAGGATGATGGAGAGCGCGGCCCCGTAGCCGAGGTCGAGCCGGATGAACGAGGAGCGGTAGATCTCGTAGACCGCCGTGATGGTGCCGTTGTCCGGCCCGCCCGCGGTCATGATGTAGAACTGGTCGAACGCCAGCAGCGACCCGGCCACGCTGAACACCAGCACGAGCGCCAGGGTCGGCCGGAGCAGCGGCAGGGTGATGTAGACGAACCGCTGCCAGCGCGTGGATCCGTCCACCTCGGCCGCCTCGTTCACCTCCTGCGGGATCGACTGGAAGCCCGAGAGCAGCAGCAGCATCTGCAGCCCCGCCGACTTCCACGCGACCATGCTCACCACCACGAGGAACGCGGTCACCGGCCCGCCGAACATGTTCGTCGAGACGTCGACGAGGCCGAGGCCCGCGAGCGCCGTCATGGTCGGCCCGATCACCGGCTGCCACATGAAGAGGAAGAGGTAGCTCGCGGAGGCGAGGCCCACCACGACCGGCAGGAAGAAGATCGACTGGAAGACGCGGGCGGTGCGGGTGCGGCGCTGGATGAGGAGCACGAGCGCGAACCCGATCACGAGGAGCACCGGGGTCACGACCGCCGTGTAGACGAGAGTGAAGCCCACGGCCTTGAGGAACGCGGCGTCCTGGAACGCCTCGACGTAGTTCGCGAGGCCCGTGAAGGCGCGGTTGCCGAGGAGCGGCCACGTGTAGGTCGACATGGCGACGGTGCGCATCAGCGGCCAGATGAAGAAGGTGACGAGCATCACGACGGCCGGCAGCACCAGGAGGATCCCGGTGCGGCGCCGCCTCCTCGCCATGCCGCCGCGGTCGCGCACCGCGCTGCGGGCCGGGGACGCGACGGCGCCCTGCAGCCGGTCGATCACGGGTGCGGTCACTTCTCGTCCTCCTCGACGTAGACGACGGAGTCGAGGATGCGCTGCGCGTCGGCCTGGGCCTCGCGCTGCGCGTCGTCGATGCCGCCGCCGAACACGGACTGCGAGATCAGGTTCACCCAGACCCCGTTGTTGTCGTTGAACAGCTCGTTCTCGACCGGGCTGAAGGGCACGTGGCCGACGCGGAGGGCGTCCGCGAACACGGCGTAGCGCGGATCCTGCGGCACGTAGACCTCGTCGAGCAGGTCGGTGCGGATGGGCACGACCGACTGCTCGGCGAGGATCGTCTGCGCCTCGTCGCCCGTCGCCCACCGCACGAACTCCCACGCGGCGTCGACGTCGTCGGACCCCTTGAGGATGGTGAGCGTGTCGCCGCCGCCGAAGGACGCGGAACCGCCGTCCTTCCCCGGCAGCGGGGTGACGCCGAAGTCGACCTGTCCGCCCGCGACGAGCGCGCCCATGGTGGCGGTGCCGTCGGCGATCATGCCGACGTTGCCCTGCTGGAACGCGGTGGCGGTGTTCGGGCCGGCGTCGGTGCGGGCCAGGGACGGCATGCTGCCGTCGGTCCACATGCCGCGCATCAGCTCGAGCGCCTCCGTCACCTCGGGGCTGTCGAGCGTGGCGGTGCGGCCGTCGGCGGTGAGCACGTCGCCGCCGCTCCCCCAGATCAGCGGCGTGAAGCCGAAGATGAGGCAGCCGCCGCACGCGCCGGGGATGGAGTAGCCGTAGGTGCGGTCGCCGAGCGCGGTGATGGCCTTCGCGGCCGCGCGGATCTCGGCGTGCGTCGTCGGCGGGCGCTCGGGATCCAGCCCGGCCTCGGCGAAGAGCGTCTTGTTGTAGAAGAGCACGGAGGCGTCGCCCGTGAAGGGGACCGCGTAGGTGCGGCCCTCGAAGGACGAGACGGACGCGTGCGCCGGGCTGAAGGCGTCGGCGTATCCGAGCGCGTCGACCCGGTCGGTGATGTCGACGAGGGCGCCGGCCTGCGCGAAGTACGGCGTGAACACCAGGTCGAGCGCGGCCACGTCGGGCGGGTCGCCGCCCGCGATGGAGGTCGCCAGCTTCTGCACGTAGCTCGGCGACGGCACGAGCGTGATCTCGACCTGCGTCTCGTGCGTGGCGTTGTAGGCCTCGGCGAGCGGCTCGACGAGCGTCTTCTCGTAGTCGCGGATCCAGAGCTGCACGGTGCCGTCGCCCGCGTCGCCGGATCCGGCGGAGCAGCCCGAGAGCGCGAGGCCCGTGATCATGAGGGTCGCCGCGGCGACCAGCCTCGTCGTGGTCCGCTTCATCGCGCTCCTCGTGTCCGTGATGCGTCGGCCCGTCGGGGCTCGGCCGCGAGGCCGCACGCACCGCCCTGGTGCCCTTCTACATCGTTGTACTAGATTATGTGCATCGATGTACAGCCCGTCAAGAGGACCCCGATGACCATCGCCCCCGCCGCCCCGCGCCCCGCCGCCGCCAGCCCGGGCGCCGCCCGGTCGTTCCCGCTCCAGGCCGTGCGGCTGGGCGACGGCCCGCTCCGGCACGCGCAGCTGACCGACGTCGAGCACGTCCTCCGCATGGACCCCGACCGGCTGCTCGCGCCCTACCTCCGCGAGGCCGGGCTCGACTCCCCCGTGCCGAGCTACGGCAGCTGGGAGGCGATCGGCCTCGACGGTCACATCGGCGGGCATTACGTCTCCGCGCTCGCGCAGCTGCACGCCGCCACCGGCGACCCGCGGCTCCTCCCCCGGCTCGAGCACATGCTCGACGTGCTCGAGCGCTGCCAGGAGGCGGCCGGCGACGGCTGGCTCGGCGGCGTGCCCGACGGCCGGGAGTTCGGCCGCACCATCGCCGAGGGCCGGATCGAGGCGGACACCTTCGACCTCGAGGGCCGGTGGGTGCCGCTCTACAACCTGCACAAGACCCTCCGCGGGCTGCTCCACGCGCACGAGCACGCCGGATCCGCCCGCGCGCTGCGCATGGCCGAGGGCCTCGCCGGCTGGTGGCTCGGCGTCTCCGCGCACCTCGACGACGACGCGTTCGAGGGCATGCTCGCGACCGAGCACGGCGGCATGTGCGACGCGTTCGCGACCCTCGCGGGCATCACCGGCCGCGCCGACCTGCTCGCGGAGGCGCGGCGGTTCGCGCAGCGCGCGCTGGTGGATCCGCTCGCGGCCGGCCGCGACGAGCTCGACGGGCTTCACGCCAACACGCAGATCCCCAAGGTGATCGGCGTCGAGCGGCTCGGGCGGATGACGGGCGACGCGCGCCTCCTCGCCGCCTCCGACGCGTTCTGGGACTCGGTGGCCCACCGGCGGAGCGTCGTCATCGGCGGCAACAGCGTGCGCGAGCACTTCCACCCGGCGCGCGACTTCGCGCCCACGGTGCTCGACGAGCAGGGGCCGGAGACCTGCAACAGCTACAACATGCTCGAGCTCGGGCGGCTGCGGTTCGAGCGCACGGGCGACCCGGCGATCCTCGACCAGGTCGAGCGCACGATGCTCGACCACGTGCTCTCCACGCAGCACCCCGAGCACGGCGGCCTCGTCTACTTCACGTCGCTCAGGCCCGCGCACCACCGCGTGTACTCGGTCGCCGGCGAGTCGATGTGGTGCTGCGTCGGCACGGGCATGGAGAACCACGCGCGCTACGGCGAGCAGGTGTTCGCGCGGACGGACGACGCGCTGCTCGTGGACCTCTACGTGCCGGCCGAGCTGGACTGGGCCGCGCGCGGGATCCGGGCGCGCATCGCGGGCGACGTGGCGCGCGCGGGCGAGGCGACCGTCACGATGTCGGCGGACGCGCCCGCCGACCTGGAGCTGCGGCTCCGGCGGCCGGGGTGGGCGACGTCGATGGAGGTGCGGGTGGGCGACGACCCGGTGTCCGTGGTGCCCGGTGCCGCCTGGGTGCCGATCCGCCGCACCTGGTCGAGCGAGGCCGTCGTGACCGTCCGCTTCGGCATGGAGGTGCGGGCCGAGGGCCTGCCCGACGGATCCGCGTGGACGTCGTTCCGCTACGGCCCGGTCGCGCTCGCCTCGCGTGACGGCCGGGACGGGATCGCGACGTCGCTCGCCGAGGACTCCCGCATGGGGCACGTGTCGCCCGCGCCCAAGGTGCCGCTCGAGCGGACGCCCGTGGTGACCGCGGTCGACCCGGCCGACGCCGTGACGCTGGTCGACCGCGGCGCGCTCGCGTTCCGTCTCGACGCGTGGCGGGGCGGCGAGCGGGTGGAGGTCGCGCTCGAGCCGTTCGCCGGGATCCACGACGAGCGGCACACGCTCGTCTGGCCCACCGGCGCCGACCCGGTCGCGCGCGCCGCCGAGCTCGCCGCGATGGACGCCGCCGGCACCGACGCGGCCGTGGTCGACGAGGTGGTCGCGGGCGAGCAGCAGCCCGAGGTCGACCACGCGTTCCGCGGCGAGGGCACGCGAGCGGGCGGCGCCGACGGCCGGCACTGGCGCAGCGCGACGGGCTGGTTCGGATACGAGCTGCGCGATCCCGCGGGCACGGCGACCGTGGTGCGCGTGCTGCTGCGACGGGAGGCGGTGGGCGGCGACGCCGCACCCGGCCCCGCGGCCGATGCCGCTCCCGTCGGCCAGGCCGTCCGCGTCGGCCAGGCCGTCCGCGTCGGCGGCGTCGAGGCGGAGCACGTCGACGAGGTGGATCTCGGCGGCGAGGTCGGCGACGACGCCCTCGATGTGCGGATCACCGACGCCATGCGCGCCGGATCCCCCGCGGGCGCGCTCGCGGTGTCGGTGCACGCGACGCCGGGCGGGCGCACGCGCGACGTGCTCGGGATCCAGCTGCGCCGTTGACCGCGGCGGCGGACCGTCGGCGCCGCGCCGACCCGCCGGAGCGCGCACGAGGGGCCCGGACGATCCGCCCGGGCCCCTCGCGTCGTGCGTCGCCGGCTACGCGGAGACGGCCTGCAGGTTCTTCTCGATGTGCGCGTGGAACGCCTGCAGCCAGGAGAGGAGGAACTCCTCCGTGCCGGCGTTCGAGATCGCGCCCTCGGGCGAGATGAGGCCCTCGGTGGTCTGGATGTACGCCTCGGGCTGCGACAGCTCCGGAGACGCGAGGAACGACAGGATGCTGCGGAGGTGCTGCTGCGCGACGGCCGTGCCGACCGCGCCGATGGACGTGCCGATGACCGCGCTGGGCTTGCCCTGGAACGCGTTCTCGCCGTAGGGGCGGCTCGCGAAGTCGAGCGCGTTCTTGAGCACGCCGGGCACCGAGCGGTTGTACTCGGGCGTGACGATGAGGACGGCGTCGGCGTCGGCGATCCGCGCCTTGAACGCGTTCGCGACCTCGGGGTAGTCCCCGTCCATGTCGGCGCTGTAGAAGGGCAGCGGCGCGATGGGGATCTCGGTGAGCTCGAGGCCGGCCTGGGCGCCGACGCGCTTGAGCGCGAGCGACAGGGCCCGGTTGATGGAGGTGGACGACAGGCTGCCGACGAGGTAGCCGACGCGGTAGGTGGTGCTCATGGGGTGCTCCTTCCCGCACGGATCATTTCCATGCGCGCGCATGGAGCCTAGCGGCGGCGCATGCGTGTCACCCGGGCGTCCGGGGCTCGCGCGGATCCCGGACAGCCCGGGCGAGCACCGCCTCCGATGGCAGGGCGGCGCGCTCGGCCTCGGGCAGGAGGTCGTAGCTGGACACGGCGACCGGTGCCCGCTGCCCGGCCAGCGAGTACCGCACCACCGCATCCGTCTTGCCCGCCACGAGCAGCAGGCCCACGGTGTCCGCGTGGTGTGCCCGGCGCAGCCGATCGTCGACCAGCGCGACGTAGAAGCCGAGCTGCCCGAGCTGCTCCGGACGGAAGCGGCCCGTCTTCAGCTCGATGACGACGTAGCGCAGCTGCTCGACGTGGAAGAACAGGAGGTCCACGAAGAAGTCGTCGCCGTCGACGTCGAAGTGGACCTGACGTCCGACGAACGAGAACCCCTCGCCGAGCTCGCGCAGGGTGTCGATGATCCGGTCGACGAGCGCCCGCTCGAGCTCGCGTTCCGCCGCGTCGCCGTCGACGGCCAGGAAGTCGAGCACGTACGGGTCCTTCGTGAGCTGACGGGCGAGGTCCGACTGCTCGGCGTCCAGGGCCCGGTCGAAGTTCGTCGGAGCGCTCGCCGACCTCTCGTGGAGGCGCGTGCGGATGTGGTGCTCGAGGACGTTGCGCGACCAGCCGTGGGAGACGCTGCGGGAGGCGTACCAGTCTCGATCCGCCTGCGCATCCACTCTGCTCAACAGCACCGTCACGTGTCCCCAGGGCAATTGCGCAACAGGCCGTTGCGCGATTGCCGGGTCGGGCCAGGCCCGCGCGAACGAGCGCATGTAGATCAGGTTCCGAGGCGAGAAGCCCTTCATCTCGGGGAACTCAGCTCGCAGGTCGGCTGCGAGACGTGAGATGACCCCGCTTCCCCACGCCTGCTCATCCGATTGCCGCGCGAGCGTGGCACCGATGCGCCAGTAGAGGATGACCAGCTCGGTGTTCACCCGCCGCTGCGCGGCGTGACGCGCGGCGTGCACGCGACCCTTCAGCTCGGCGAGCACGTCCTCGTAGGGAGGGGTGGGAGTGGGGGTCGAATGGAGGTCCATGCGCGCAGTGAAGCTCCCACCACCGACATCGGCCGCCGGCTACCCCAGCAGCACCTCCCACGTGCGCAACGACGGCCAGAGCGCGTGGCGCGGGAGCACGTCGGGGCCGCACGCGCGGGATCCGAGGCCGTGCTGCGCGTCGTCGAGGAACAGGTGCAGGCCGTCGGGGGCGGGGAGCTCGTGCGGGTGGCCGACGTCGGTCATCTGCTGCGGGGTCCAGCGGGAGAGCTGGAACCCGGCGCGGTGGCCGGAGGCGTCGGGCACGGTCGTCACGGTGAGGGGCGTCGCGCATCCGTCGCCGATCACGAGCGACCGCAGCTCCGGCCGGTGGCCCGTCTCCTGCGGGCGCGCGTAGGCCACCGCGAGGCCGTCGACGCTCGAGGCGAAGCGGCCGACGCGCACGGCCGTGCGGCTGTCGGCGTACGACTCCCCCGGCCCCGTGCCGTGCCACGCGACCGGGTGCTCGGCGAGCGCGGCCGGCAGGTCGATGCGCACGGCGACGCGCGGCCACGTGCAGTCCCACACGCCGAACGGCACGACCTCGGTCGCGAGCAGGAGGCCGCGGTCGGTCGCGGCCCAGCGGAAGGCGACGTCGACGCCCGCGCCGGAGTGCGCGGCCTGCACGCGCATCCGCGTCTCGAGGCCGTCCGCCGTGCGGGTGGATCCGAGCAGCCGGTGCGTGAGCCGGTGCAGGCCCCGCTCGCGCCAGCGGTCGGCCGACGGCGGGGTCTCCTCGGCGCCGCGTCCGCCGGTCAGCTCGGGCTCCGCCAGCTCGTACGATCCCTGGCCTGCGCCGCGGTCGTTCTCGGTGGGCGCGCGCCACAGCTCGAGGCGCGGGCCGCGCACGGGCACGCCGCTCCACGCGACGAGGTCGCCGCGCGCGTCGAATGCGCCGACGCCGAGCGCGTCGCCGTGCCAGCGCCCGACCGGCCGGGGTCGCGGCGCGGGCCGGTCGCGCACGAGCGCCTGGTGCTGCGCGACGACGTGGCCGGCCTCCGCCCAGGGCGCGTCGTAGCGGGTGACGACCTGCACGGTCACGTGCGCCTCCTCCGCGTGGCCGGCGACGCGCGCCTCCTCGGGGAGCGGGATCGTGACGGCGTCGCCGGCCGCGAGGGGTGCGTGCTCGAGGATCCCGCGGGCGACCCGGCGGCCGTCGTGGTCGAGGATCCAGACCAGGTCGACGTCAGCCGTGGAGGCGCTGTGCCGCCGGTTCTCGACCCGCACGGAGGATCCGTCGGCCGCCACCCGCACGCGCACCGGCGCGATGACCGCCGCGAGCTCGGCGAGGCCCGGGGTGGGCGTGCCGTCGGAGAGCAGCAGGCCGTCCATCACGAAGGGCCCGTCGTGCACGGGCTCGCCGAAGTCGCCGCCGTACGCGTGGAAGGGGCGCCCGTCGGCGGTCCGCGCGAGCAGGCCGTGGTCGCGCCACTCCCACACGAAGCCGCCGTGCAGGCGCGGCCAGCGGTCGATCGCGTCCTCGTAGTCGGCGAGCGATCCGGGCCCGTTGCCCATCGCGTGCCCGTACTCGCACAGGAGGAAGGGCTTCGCGCGCTGCTTCGCGCCGGTCGCGCCCGTGGTCTCGTGGATGCTCGCCGCGGGCGTGCCGCACACCGAGTCGATCTCCTCGAGCGTCGGATACATCCGCGAGTAGACGTCGGTGTGCTCGCCCGTGAGGTCGCCCTCGTAGTGCACGGGCCGGGTCGGATCCGCGCGCCGGACCCACGCCGACATGGCCGCGATGTTGCGCCCGGTGCCCGACTCGTTGCCGAGCGACCACATCACGATCGACGGGTGGTTGCGGTCGCGGCCCACCGTGCGGGCGATCCGGTCGAGGTACGCGCCCCGCCAGCGCGGGTCGTCGGACGGGTTGTCCCGCCACTCGACGTCCCAGAAGCCGTGCGTCTCGAGGTCGCACTCGAGCACGACCCAGAAGCCGAGCTCGTCGGCGATGTCGATCAGGCGCGGATGCGGCGGGTAGTGGGAGGTGCGGATCGCGTTGATCCCGCTCCTCTTCATCAGCTCGAGGTCGGCGCGCGCCTCCGCCTCGTCGAACACGCGGCCGCGCTCGGGGTGGGACTCGTGCCGGTTGACGCCGCGGAAGGTGAGGCGCCGGCCGTCCACGAGGAGCGCGTCGCCGTCGATGCGCACCGTGCGGAACCCGATCCGGAGGGTCGCCGTCTCGCCGGGCGACGACACGGTCGCGTCGTAGAGGCGCGGCAGCTCGGCGCTCCACGCGTCGACCGCGGGGATCGCGAGGGGCGCGACGTCGGCCGGGGTCTCCCACGTCGCGTGGATCCCGAGCGCGGGCACGCGCACCACCACGGGGAACGCGCCGTCCACCTCCACGGCGAGGAGACCGGATCCGTCGACGGGGTCGCGGTCGGCCCGCACCCGCACGTCATCGAGGGCGTCCGCCGGGCGGGCGAGCAGCTCGACCGAGCGGAAGATCCCGGGCAGCCACCACTGGTCCTGGTCCTCCAGGTAGGAGGCGGCCGACCACTGGTGCACGCGGATCCCGAGCACGTTGTCGCCCGGCACGAGCAGCGCGGTCACGTCGAGCTCGGTCGCGAGGCGGCTGCCGGTGGTCCAGCCCGCCTCGACGCCGTTGACCCAGAAGGTGGCGAGCCCCTCGATCCCGTCGGTGCGCAGCAGCACGCGCGCGGCGTCGGCGAAGGACGCGGGCAGCCGGAACGCGCGCCGGTGCTCGCCCGTGGGATTCGCGTCGGGCACGTGCGGCGGGTCGATGGGGAACGGGTACTGGAGGTTCGTGTACGCGGGCGATCCGTGGCCGTGCAGCACCCAGTGCGACGGGACGGGCAGCGTGGTCCAGCCGGCCGCGTCGAGCGCGGCGTCGTCGAGCGCGGGATCCGCGACCGCGGGCGTCGCGCCGGCCGCGTCCACCGGCGCCTCGGGCAGCAGACGGAACCACCAGTCGCCGTCGAGCGACAGGGCGGGCGCGTCGGTCGCGAACCGCGCGCGCGGGGCGAGGCGCGAGGTGGATCCGGGGGCGACGTCGTCGAGGTGGGACATGCGGATCCTCCGTGCGTGTGGGTGCGCGCGACGGCGCGGGGTGGGACGGTCAGCGGGGAGCGGAGCGACGAGTGACGAGCCGCGGGTCAGCCCCGCTCGTCGAGCCCCGCGAGCGCGGCCCGGTCGGCGACCACGGTCACGTGCGGATGCCGCTGCAGCACCGACGCGGGCACGCGCTCGGTCACCGGACCGGCGAGCGCCGCCGCGAGGGCCCGCGCCTTCCGCTCCCCCGAGGCCACGAGCAGGATCCGGCGGGCGGACATGATGGTCACGATGCCCTGCGTGATCGCGTGCGTCGGCACCGCGTCCACGTCGCCGCCGAAGTACCGCGCGTTGTCCCGCCGGGTCGCGCCGGCGAGGCGCACCACCCGGCTGACGCCGTCGAACGGGGAGCCCGGCTCGTTGAAGCCGAGGTGCCCGTTGGCGCCGATGCCCACGATCTGCAGGCCCGCTCCGCCGAGCCGTCGGATCCGCCGCTCGTGCTCGGCCGCGGCCTCGTCCGGATCCGCCGCCGCCCCGTCGGGCACCACCACGCGCGCGTCCGGTACGTCGAGCGGCCGGGCGATGCGCGCTCGCACGAACGCGAGGTACGACTGGGGGTGCCCGGGCGGCAGGCCCACGTACTCGTCGAGGGCGACGAGCGACACCCCGTCCGTGATGAGCGCCCGGTCGCGGTGGCGGCGGCCGAGCTCGGCGTAGAGCGGCTCGGGGCTGGATCCCGTCGCGACGCCGAGCACGCCCGCCGGGTCCTCGCCGAGGAACGCCTGCACGACGTCGGCCGCGGCCGAGCCGAGGCCCGCGGCGTCGTCCACCGCCGTGACCCGCGCCGTGCGCAGCGGGGCGGTCGTCACTTCAGCGCGCCCTTCGCGATGTCGCCGATGAACTGCTTCGCGCCGACGAGGAACACGATGATGAGCGGGATCACCGCGAGCAGCGCGCCCGCCATGACCATCCCGTAGTCCTTGCCGTGGGCGCTGTTGAGCTGGCTCATCGCGACCTGCAGCGTCAGCGTGCCGGGGTCGTTGAGCACGATGAGCGGCCAGAGGTAGTCGTTCCACGCGGCGATGAAGGTGAAGATCCCGAGGAACCCGAGGCCCGGCCGGATGAGCGGCAGGCACACCGTGAGGTACTGGCGGAAGAACCCGGCGCCGTCGATGCGGGCGGCGTCGATGAGCTCGTCCGGCACGCTCGAGATGATGAACTGCCGCAGCCAGAAGATGCCGAACGCGTTCGCCGCCGCCGGCACGATGAGCGCCTGCAGCTGGCCGACCCAGCCGAGGTTGATCATCGTCACGAACTGCGGGATCACCGACAGCTGCGCGGGCAGCATGAAGGTCACGAGCAGCAGCGCGAACAGCGCGCGCCGGCCCGGGAACTCGTACTTCGCGAACGTGAACGCCGCGATCGAGTCGAAGAACAGCACGAGCACCGTGACGGAGACGGCCACGATGACCGTGTTCACGAGCGATCCGCCGAAGTCGATCGTGCGGAACACGGCCTGGATGTTGTCCCACAGGTACGGTCCCGGCACGAGCACGGGCGGCGACTTGTAGATGTCGCTCGTGGTGTTGCTCGCCATCACGACGAGCCAGTACAGCGGGAACAGGCTGACGATGGATCCCGCGAACAGCACGCCGTGCAGGATCACCCGCCCGGGCGGCAGCTGCCGGCGCCCCGCGGGACGACCGGCGCGCTCGTCGCGCGGGCGCCCGGAGGCCTGGTCGGCGAGGCGGGCCGCGGCGGATCCCGCGGCGTGGACGGTCGCGCTCATGCGCGGTCTCCCTTCCTCGTGCCGGGCACGCGCACGGCCTTCTCCTTCTTCTCCGACCCGAGCCGGAAGCTGATGATGGAGAAGATCACCACGAGCAGGAACACGCCCCACGCGATGGCGGCGCCGTAGCCGAAGCGGTTGTAGTTGAAGGCCTGCTGGTAGAAGTACAGGACGGTCGTGAGGCCGGCCTGGCCCGCGCCGCCCGAGTTCGGGTTCGTCGTGCTGGAGGAGGCCGTGAGCACCTGCGCCTCGGTGAAGCTCTGCAACCCGGTGATGGTCGACACCACCAGCACGAACAGGATCGTGGGGCGCAGGAGCGGCAGCGTCACCGACCAGAAGGTGCGGATCGCGCCGGCGCCGTCGAGCTTCGCGGCCTCGTAGACCTCGGTGCCGATGGCCTGCATGCCCGCGAGGAAGATGATCGCGTTGTAGCCGGTCCACTGGTACGTGATGAGCACCGCGATGGTGACCTGGATCGCCCACGGCGTCGACAGCCACGGCACGCCGTCGAGCCCGATCGCGCGGAGCCCCGCGTTCACGAGGCCGAAGCTGTCGCCGAAGATCGAGCCGAAGAGCACGGCCATCGCCACCACGCTGGTGACGTTCGGCACGAAGTAGCTGATCTTGTAGAAGGTGCTGAGCCGCTTCGCCGAGTTGAGCATCGCCGCGACGACGACCGCGATGGCCATCATCGGGAACGTCGACAGGGCGAAGATGATCAGCGTGTTCCGGATGGAGAGCCAGAACGTGGCGTCGGCCGCGAGGGCCTGGAAGTTCGCGAGGCCCACCCACTTCGCCGTGCCGAGGCCGTTCCAGTCCTGGAACGAGAGCACGAGCGAGTAGAGCGCGGGGAACAGGCCGAAGACCAGGAACAGGACGAAGAACGGCGCGATCGCGACGTAGTACGGCCACGTGCGGCGGACGACGGTGGGGATCACTGCTTCGCGGTCTTCAGGGCGGCCTCGCCCGCGGCGACGGCGTCGGAGTAGGCCTGGTCGGGGTCCTTGCCGAGCGAGGTCACGTTCTGCAGCTCCGTGACGAACGCGGCCTGGACCTGGTTGTCGTACGGGCTCGTGTAGGCGGTGGGCATCTTCGCCGCGGCGTCGGCGAAGATCCCGACGGTCGACTGGCCGCCGAAGAAGTCGTCGCCCTTCTGCAGCTCCGGGGAGTCGTAGGCGGCGGTGGCCGACGGGAAGATGCCCTTGTCGGCGTACGCGGTGACCTGGTTGTCCTCGCTCAGCACGTCCTTGATCACGGCGAAGGCCGCCTGCGGGTCCTTGGTGCCGGCGGGGATGGAGAGGAAGGAGCCGCCGATGTTGGCCGGTCCGCCGGGCATGGGCGCCACGCGCCAGTCGCCCGAGGTGTCGGCCGTCGCGCTCTTGAGGTCGGCCTGGTACCAGGACGCGCCGAGGAGGGCCGGGAGGGATCCGTTGCTGATGGCCGACGCCCAGTCCGGGCTGCCGTCGGTCACGTTCGCGGTGAGGCCGTCCTGGTAGGCGAGCACCGCGCGGTCCCACGCGGCCTTCACTGTGGCGCTGTCGCCCGTGTAGTTCCCGTCCTCGTCGACGAACCGGGTGGTGCCCTGGCCGAGCGACTTGGTGAACACGTCGGAGGCGTCCACGAAGATCGCGCCGCCGGTGGCCGCCTTGAGCTTCTTGCCGAAGGCGAAGTAGTCGTCCCAGGTGGCGGTGGCCTTGGCCACGTCGGCGGGCTCGCTCGGCAGGCCGGCCTTCTTGAACACGTCCGCGCGGTAGTAGAGCGCGGTGGGGCCGATGTCGATGGGGAGGCCGAGGAGCTGGCCGTCCTTCGTGGTGGCCTCCTCGAGCTTCCACGCCGGGTACTGGCCGGCGACGTCCTTCGCGCCGAGCTGGTCGAGGTCCTCGAAGAGCCCGTCCTCGCTGCGGAAGTACGGCATGTCCTCGCCCTTGACGCCCGTGACGGACGGCAAGCCCGAGCGGCCGGTGAAGGTGGTGACGAGCTTCTGCTTGAAGTCGCCGCCGATGGTGGAGACGTTGAGCGTGGTGCCCGGCACCTCCGCCGGCACCTTGTCGAGCACCGTCTGGCTGAGGCCGTCCGGCCAGATCCAGAGGTCGAGCTGCCCGCCGGCCGAGGATCCCGACGACGAGCAGGAGGCGAGGACCGGCGCGAGGAGCGCGAGGGTCGCGACGCCGACGACGATGCGCCGGGCGCGAGCGCGGCGGGCGGAGGGGATGGGCATGGTGGTTCTCGATTCGGTGGGGGACGGGCGGGTCGGAGCGGGCGGTCGGGGTCGGGGTCGGGGTCGGGGGGGCGGGCGCGGCGGCCGGCTCAGGCGAGCAGGCGGTCGGCGTCGGGGCGGGAGAGGGCGTCGGCGAGGTAGTCGTAGCGGCCGGGCTCGGCGGCCTCGGGGTGCGCGCGCAGCCACGGCACGAGCTCGTCGAGCCGCGGGGCTCCGGCCGCGCCGCCGGGGCGGGTGACCGTGATCCCCGCCACGAGGCACGCGAAGTCCACGCGCTCGGTGAGCGACCACGGCGCGCGGGCCGAGGCGGCGAGCGATGCGCCGAACACGTCGCCCGCGCCGGTCGCGTCGACCGCGCGCACGGCGAGCGGCGGGCGGACGACCTCCTCGCCGCGGGCGGAGTCGACGGCGACGACGCCGCGGGATCCGGAGGTGACGACGCTGAGCGGCACGCGCGCGCCGAGCGCCCGGGCGGCCTCGACCGCCGAGTCGGTGTCCGTGTACGCGGCGGCCTCCAGCTCGTTGGGGAGGAAGGCGTGGCACTCGTCGAGCTGCTCGAGGATGGCCGGGTCCCACCGCTCGGACGGGTCCCAGCCGACGTCGGCGTACACGTCGGTGCCCGCGGCGGCGGCGCGGCCGACCCAGGAGCTGCGGTGCGGATCCAGGTGCACGAGCGCCGCGGCGACGGCCGGGACGGCGCCCGGCACGAGCTCGTCGGAGGTGAGCGGGCAGGCGACGCCGCCCGTGACCATGGCGCGGTCGTCGTCGTAGCCGAGCGACGCCGTGACGGGCAGCGACCAGCCGTCCAGCGTGACGAGGTGGTGGAGGTCGACCCCCTCCGCGGCGAGCGCGGCGCGCACGAGGAGGGAGAACGGATCCGCGCCCACGGCGGCCGCGATGACGGTGGGCACCCCGAGGCGCGCGCCGGCGACGGCGAAGTTGGCGATGCCGCCGGGGCCGTGGCCGAACGACGAGGTCCAGATCTCGTGGCCCGGCCGGGGGCCGCTCGGCAGGTCGCCGAAGACGACGTCCGCGAACAGCTGGCCGACGACCAGCAGGCCGGCGGGCCGCTCGGGGCGGGGGGCTGCGGACACGGTGACCTCGGCTTCTCGGGATCGCGCCGTGCGGACACGGCGGATGGGGTGGTCCGCCGACGGCGACTCTGCCGGTGGACGCGGTCGTCGGGTGAGCGGCGACCGGTAGTGACGTTTCTAGCCCATGTGAGCACATGGATGGAAGACCTTGTTCATTACGAGATTGTTTCTGACTGATCCTGCGCGCTAATGTTCACTTCATGAGAGACGCCCGGGAGTTCGTGATCCTCGACCGGCTGCGCGCCACGCGCAGCGCCACGGTCGCCGAGCTGGCCGAGGCCGCGGGCACGAGCGACGCCACCATCCGCCGCGACCTCGCCCGTCTCGACGAGCAGGGCGCGCTCCGGCGCACGCACGGCGGCGCCGTCCTCGTCGAGGTGGACGCGCCGTTCGCCGAGGTCGAGCAGGTCAACCGCGAGGCCAAGGAGCGCATCGCCCGGGCCGCGGCCGCGCAGATCCTCGACGGCCAGTCGGTCGTGCTCGACATCGGCACGACCACGCTGCACCTCGCGGAGCAGCTGCGCGGGCGCTCCCTCACGGTCATCACCGCCAGCATCGCCGCGTTCGACGTGCTGCGCGACGACCGGAGCGTGCGGCTCATCCTGCTGCCCGGCGACTGGGATCCGGTCTACCGCTCGGTGTCCGGCCCGCTCACCGCCGAGAGCCTGCGGATGCTGCACGCCGACCACGCCTTCGTGGGCGTGAGCGGCATCGCCGACAACGGCGACCTGCGCGACACGACGATGGCCCAGGTGCCCATCAAGCGCGCGATGGCGGAGGTGAGCGACCGGGTCACGGTGCTCGCCGACTCCTCCAAGTTCCCGGGCACCGGCGCCGGCCGCGTCGCCCCCACCGCGTCTCTGACGCAGCTCATCACCGAGGCCGCCCCGCACGAGCGGGTGTCGCAGGGCCTCGCGGACAAGGGAGTGTCGGTGACCGTCGCATGAGGCTCACGATCCTGGGCGGGGGCGGCTTCCGCGTCCCGCTCGTCTACTCGGCGCTCTTGCGCGACCACGAGGCCGGCCGCGTCTCGCACGTGGCCCTCTACGACACCGACGAGGTGCGCCTCACGGCCGTCGCGCGCGTGCTCGCGGAGCAGGCCGCGGCGTACCCGGACGCGCCCGTCATCTCGCTGCACACCGACCTCGACGAGGCGCTCGCGGGCGCCGCGTTCGTGTTCTCGGCGATCCGCGTGGGCGGCATGGCCGGGCGCTCGTGCGACGAGCGGCTCGGCATGGCGCACGGCGTCATCGGGCAGGAGACCGTCGGCTACGGCGGCATCTCCTACGCGCTGCGGACGCTGCCGGTCGTGATGGACCTGGCCGAGCGGATCCGGGCGCAGGCCCCCGACGCCTGGGTCATCAACTTCACGAACCCCGCGGGCGTCGTGACCGAGGCCATGTCGCGCGTGCTCGGCGACCGCGTCATCGGCATCTGCGACTCCCCCATCGGCCTCGCCCGCCGCGTGCTCGGCGCGCTCGGCGTCGCGGGCGACGACGTGGTCATCGACTACGCGGGGCTCAACCACCTCGGCTGGCTGCGCGGCCTCCGGGTCGACGGCCGCGACGTGCTGCCGGACCTCATGGCCCGGCCCGACCTCATCGGCACGTTCGAGGAGGGCCGGCTCTTCGGCGCCGAGTGGGTCACCGAGCTCGGCGCCGTGCCGAACGAGTACCTGCACTACTACTACTTCCAGCGCGAGGTGCGGCACGCCGACCAGCTCGCCGCGCAGACCCGCGGCGGCTTCCTCGTGGAGCAGCAGGGCCGGTTCTACGAGCAGCTCGAGCACCGGCACGACGTGTCCGCGCTGGCGCTCTGGGAGCGCACGCGGCTCGACCGCGAGACCACGTACATGGCCACGAACCGGCAGTCGGCCGGCATGGGCGACCGCGACGAGGGCGATCTCGTCTCGGGCGGCTACGAGGACGTCGCGATCGCGCTCATGCGCGGCATCGCGTACGACCAGAGCGCGCGGCTGATCCTCAACGTGCGGAACCGCGGCACGCTCGCCGCCCTCGACGCGGACGCCGTGGTCGAGGTGCCGTGCGTGGTCGACGCCTCGGGCGCGCATCCGGTAGCGGGCACCCAGCTCCCCGACTTCGGCGTGGGCCTCGTCACCAACGCGAAGTACGTGGAGCGGCAGACCATCGAGGCCGGCCTCGGCGGATCCCGCGCCGCGGCCGTCCGCGCCCTCGCGCACCACCCGCTCGTCGACTCCGTCACCGTCGCGCGCTCCCTGCTGGAGGACGCGATGCACGCGTTCCCGGCGCTGTCCTACCTGCGCTGACCGCCGGTCGCGCCCGGCTCCCGCCGCCCGCGCCTCCCTCCCGCACGCCCCTCCCGCCCGTCCCCACCCCCGAACCCGGAGGACTCCCCATGCACCAGAACCAGAAGCTCGTCCAGGAGCGGATCCTCCGCGCGCTCGACGAGCGGATCACCCCCGCGGTCTACTCGTCGAAGACGCCCGTGACCCTGCGCGCGTGGATGGCGCCCGACGAGCCCGTGCCCGTCGCCGAGGCGATGCGGCAGGAGTACGCGCCGTTCGAGCTCGGCCAGCCGTGGGGCCGCGCGTGGTCCACGTGGTGGTTCGAGGTGTCGGGCGAGGTGCCCGCCGAGTGGGCCGGCCGCACGGTCGAGCTGCTCATCGACCCGGGCTTCATCGGCGACTGGCCGGGCAACCAGGCCGAGTGCCTCGTGCACACGATGGACGGCGTGCCGGTCAAGGGGATCCACCCGCGCAACACCTACGTGCGCCTCGCCGACGAGGCCGCGGGCGGCGAGCAGGTGCGCTTCCTCGTGGAGGCGGCGGGCAACCCGGACATCCTGGTGAACGAGTTCGTGCCCACCCCCTACGGCGACAAGGCGACCGCGCCCGCCGAGCCCATCTACCGCTTCCGCCAGGCCGAGCTCGCCGTGTTCGAGCCCGAGGTGTGGGCGCTGCGCTTCGACGTCGAGGTGCTGTACCAGCTGCTGATGGAGCTGCCCGAGACCGAGCCGCGCCGCCACGAGGTGCTCCGCGCGATCGAGCGCGCGCTCGACGTGCTGGCGATGGACGACATCGTCGGCACGGCCGCGGCCGCCCGCGCCGAGCTCGCCGAGGTGCTCTCCCGCAAGGCCGTGCCGAGCGCCCACACGCTGAGCGGCGTCGGCCACGCCCACATCGACAGCGCCTGGCTCTGGCCCATCCGCGAGACCAAGCGCAAGACCGCGCGCACCTTCTCCAACGTGCTGCGGCTCGCCGAGCAGTACCCCGACTTCCGCTTCGCGTGCTCGCAGGCGCAGCAGTACGTCTGGGTGAAGGAGAACTACCCGACGGTGTTCGAGGGCATCAAGCAGGCTATCGCCGACGGCACGTGGTACCCGGTCGGATCCATGTGGATCGAGCCCGACGGCAACCTGCCGGGCGGCGAGGCGATGATCCGCCAGCTCACCCACGGCATGCGCTTCTTCCAGGAGGAGCTCGGCGTCGAGACCCACGGCGTGTGGCTGCCCGACTCGTTCGGCTACACGGCGTCGTTCCCGCAGATCGCGAAGCTCGCCGGGCTCGACTGGTTCCTCACGCAGAAGCTGTCCTGGAACCAGACGAACACGTTCCCGCACCACACCTTCTTCTGGGAGGGCATCGACGGGTCGCGGATCTTCACGCACTTCCCGCCCATCGACACCTACAACTCCACGCTCGAGGCGGAGGAGACGCACCACGCCGTGCGGCAGTTCCGCGAGAAGGGCCGCGCGACCATGTCGCTCGCGCCCTTCGGCTACGGCGACGGCGGAGGCGGGCCCACGCGCGACATGATGGAGCGCCAGCGCCGCACGGCCGACCTCGAGGGGTCGCCGAAGGTGGTCGTCGAGCACCCGGACGACTTCTTCCGCAAGGCCGAGGCCGAGTACCCGGACGCGCCCGTCTGGGTCGGCGAGCTGTACCTCGAGCTGCACCGCGGCACGTTCACCTCGCACGCCCGCGAGAAGCGCGGCAACCGCCAGGCCGAGCACCGCCTCCGCGAGGCCGAGCTGTGGTGGACGATCGCGGCCGTCCGCACGGGCGCCGACTACCCGTACGCGGCGCTCGACCGGCTCTGGAAGCAGACGCTGCTGCAGCAGTTCCACGACATCCTCCCCGGCTCCTCCATCACGTGGGTGCACCGGGAGAACGAGGAGGACTACGCCCGCAGCCTCGCCGAGCTCGACGCGCTCGTGGCGGACGCGATCGCGCGGGTCACGGCGCAGGCGGTCGCGGACGGCGAGGGCGACGGATCCGGCGCCTTCGCGGTGAACTCGACCGGCCACGCGCGCACCGCGCTCGTGGAGGCGCCCGACGGATCCGCGCTCGCGCTCGTCGCCGTGCCCGGCAGCGGGATCGCGCCGCTGGTCGCGGTGGAGCCCGCGTCGCCCGTCGTCACGACGCGCGCCGACGGCGGCACCGTGCTCGACAACGGGCTGCTCCGCGTCACGATCGACGCGCGCGGCCTCATCACCTCGATCGTCGACCTCCGGCACGCCGACCGCGAGCTCGTGCCCGCGGGCCGCGTCGCGAACCTGCTGCAGCTGCACGAGGACATCCCCACCGCGTGGGACGCCTGGGACGTCGACGCCCACTACCGCGCGAGCCGCACCGACCTCGTCGAGGCCGCGTCGGTAGAGCTCGTCGAGGAGTCGCCGCTCCGCGCGACCGTCGAGGTGGTCCGGCAGTTCGGGCGCTCGCGCGTCGTGCAGCGGGTGTCGCTGCACGCCGACGACGCCCGGATCCACGCGACGGCCGACCTCGACTGGCTCGAGGACGAGAAGCTCCTCAAGGTGTCGTTCCCGCTCACGATCCACGCGCAGCACCACAGCGCCGAGATCCAGTTCGGGCACGTCCGCCGCCCCACGCACACGAACACGTCGTGGGACGAGGCGCGCTTCGAGGTCATGGCGCACCGCTTCGTGCACGTGGAGGAGCCCGGCTACGGCGTGGCCCTCACCAACGCGGGCAGCTACGGCCACGACATCACGCGCTCGGTCGGCGCGACGGGCGAGGTGGAGACGGAGATGCGGATCAGCCTGGTCCGGGCGGCGCGCTCCCCCGACCCGACCCAGGACATCGGCCACCACCTGTTCGAGTACGCGCTCGTGCCGGGCGTCGGCATCGAGGGCGCGGTGGACGCGGGGCTGGAGCAGAACCTGCCGGTGCGCGTCGTGCGGCCCGGCGAGGAGACCGGGGCGGTGGCCGCCGTCGCGCCCGCGGCCGCGGTCGGATCCGCCGCCACGCCGGACGCGGCCGTCCCGTCGTCGCTGCCCACCGCCTCCGGGCTCGTCACAATGCACGGCGGCACCGTGCGGATCGAGGCGCTGAAGCTCGCCGACGACGGCTCGGGCGACGTGATCGTGCGGCTCTACGAGTCCACGGGCGCACGCACCGCCACCCGCCTCGAGGCGCACCTCGACGCCCAGCGCCTCACCGAGGTCGACGTGCTGGAGCGCCCCCTCGGCGACGGCTTCCCGCGGGCGATCGCCTTCCAGCCGGAGGACGACGGACGCGGGGCGCGGCTCGTGCTGCGGGCGTTCCAGGTGGTCACGGTGCGGATCCACCGGACCTGACGCGAGTCGGCGCCCGCCCTCCCGGCCGCGGCCGCGGCTAGCGGACGGGAGGGCGGATCGCGTCCCCCGCGATCCACACCGCCGACGGCTGCCAGGCGGCGTCCCACCACACGAGGTCGGCGGACGCCCCCGCGGCGACGTGGCCGATGTCGGTGCGCCCGAGGGATCGGGCGGCGTTCTCGGTGCACGCGGCGAGCACGCGGGCCGGATCCAGTCCCGCGCCGATCATGCGCCGCACCCCCTCGTCGAGCACCACGCCCGCCCCGGCGATGGTGCCGTCGCGCCGGCGCCCGAGGCCCGAGGCGTCGTTGGCTACGGGCTTCCCGCCGAACTCGTGCCACTCCCCGGGCTCCCGCCCGGCGGTCACGATGGCATCGGTCACCCCGACCATGCGCCTGCCGGCAGCGCCCATGACGAGCGACACGACCCGGGGGTCGAGGTGCTGGCCGTCGATGATCGTCCCGACGAAGAAGCGCTCGTCGGTGAGGACCGCGCCCGGCACGCCCGGTTCCCGGTGCTTCAGGGGGCGCTGGGCGTTGAACACGTGCGTGGTCATCGTCGCGCCGGCGTCGCCGGCCGCGCGCACCTGGTCCGCGGTGGCGTCGCTGTGGCCGACGGAGACGACGCAGCCCTCCGCGACCAGCCGCCGCGTCGCCTCCTCCGCGCCCGGCAGCTCCGGGGCGAGCGTGACCGTCCGCAGCGCGGCGCGGGCCGCCGGATCCGCGAGCAGCGCATCGAGGTGGGCGGGGGTCGGGAGGAGCATGCACTCCACGCGATGCGCGCCCTTGCGCGCGGGCGAGATGAACGGGCCCTCGAGGTGGGCCCCCAGGATCCGGGCCACCGGCTCGCCGGCGAACTCGCCCTGGGCGCGCCCGACGCGGGCGAGGGCGCTCGCGATCTCGGGCAGCGGCGCGGTGATCACGGTCGGCTCGACCCCCGTGACGCCGCGCGAGGCGAGCCCGGCCAGGAGGGTGCGCCAGCCCGCGGTGTCCGCCGACGCGACGTCGACGCCGAACGAGCCGTTGACCTGGAGGTCCAGCAGGCCCGCGCTGAGCGTCCCGTCGACGAGGTCGTGGTCGACGACCTCGGTCCCCGTCGCCGCGTGGACGGCCGTGATCCGCCCCGCGGCCACGTCGACGACGACCGGCCCCGTGAACGCGCCGTCGACCAGCGCGCGGGCGGCGCGCAGCCGCATCAGAGGCCCTGCCCGGCCGGCTTGCCCGCGAAGGTCTCGCGGTAGTGCTCGACGAACTCGAGCTCGGCGGCGGCCTCCTCGTCGACGACCACCGTGGCGTGCGGGTGAAGCTGCAGCACCGACGCGGGCCAGCGCGCCGACAGCGCCCCCTCGACGGCCGCGCGCACCGCCTGCGCCTTGGCCCGGCCGAAGCCGAGCATGATCGCGTGCCGGCTGTCGAGGATCGTCGCCAGCCCCTGCGTGAGGCAGTGCGTGGGCACCCGATCGACGTCGTCGCCGAAGAAGCGCGCGTTGTCCCGCCGGGTGCGGGCCGTGAGGGTCTTGAGGCGCGTGCGGCTGCCGAGGCTCGACATCGGCATGTTGAAGGCCAGGTGCCCGTCCGTGCCGATGCCGAGGACCTGCAGGTCGATGCCGCCGGCCTCCCGGATGGCCCGCTCGTAGGCGGGACCCTCCTCCAGCGGGTCGGATCCGGCGTCGCCCGGGCCGCGGATCGCGCCGGGGGCGAAGTCGACGTGCCGCTCGAGCTCCTCCGCGATGAACGCGCGGTACCGCTCGGGGTGCCCGGCGGGCAGCCCCACGTACTCGTCGAGGAGGAAGGCCCGGGCCCGCGCGAAGCTCAGCCCCTCCTCCCGGTGGCGCCGGATGAGCTCCCGGTACAGCGGCAGGGGCGTCGAGCCGGTCGCCAGGCCGAGCACCGCATCCGGCCGGCGCTCGAGCAGCGCGCTGCAGGCGTCGGCGACGAGCGGGGCGGCGTCCTCCGCGGTCGGGACGACCACGACCTCCATCAGAGGGCCTCGCGCATCGCGTCCTTCAGGGACTCCGCGCGGGGGCCGAAGACCGCCTGGACGTTGTCCCCCACCTCCATCACGCCGGCCGCGCCGAGCTCCTTGAGGCGCGCGTGGTCGACGAGCGCCCGGTCCGCGACCTCGACGCGCAGGCGCGTGATGCACGCGTCGACGAGGACGAGGTTGTCGCGCCCGCCGAAGGCCGCGATCAGCCGCTCGGCGGTGGGGGCCGACGCGGCGACGGCGGGGCCGGCGGGGCCGGCGCCCGGCGGCGCAGGGGCGGCGGCCCCGGCGTCCGCATCCGAAGGCGCATCCGCATCCGCATCCGCGTGAGCGACCCCGTCGACCGGCGCCACCACCTCCTCCCGGCCCGGCGTGCGCAGGTTCCACCTCGCGATGACGAGGCGGAAGAGCAGGTAGTAGACGGCGAAGTACGCCACGCCCATGACCACGATCAGCCAGACGTTCTTGGCCGCGGGGGCGGTGCCGTAGAGCAGCAGGTCGAAGAGGCCCGTCGAGAACGAGAAGCCGAGGTGGATGTCGAGCAGGTTCGCGATCGCGAGCGAGAGCCCGGTGAGCAGGGCGTGCACGACGTACAGCGGGAAGGCCGCGAACATGAACGCGAACTCGAGGGGCTCGGTGATGCCGGTGAGGAACGCCGTGAGACCCGTCGCGCCGAGGACGCCGATGGCCGCCTTGCGCTGCGCGGGGTTCGACAGGTGGATCATCGCCAGCGCCGCGGCGGGGAGCCCGAACATGAGCACCGGGTAGAAGCCCGACGTGAGCGTGCCCGCCGTCGGGTCACCGGCGGCGAAGCGGGTCACCTCGCCCGTGACGACGCTCCCGTCGGCCTTCGCGTAGGAGCCCTGGAGGAACCAGACGTAGGAGTTGAGGATGTGGTGCAGGCCCACCGGGAGGAGCATCCGGTTCGCGAAGCCGTACACGAAGGCGCCGAGCGCGCCCGTGCCGCCGATGAACGCGCCGAGACCGGAGAGGCCCAGGTCGAAGACCGGGTAGGCGTAGCTCAGCCCGAAGCCGATGACGAGGCTCACGAGGGAGACGATGATCGGCACGAACCGGCGACCGCCGAAGAAGCCCAGGGCGGCGGGCAGCTGGATGGTGTGGTACCGGTCGAACAGCCAGGCGGTCACGAGGCCCACGACGATCCCGCCGAAGACGCTGTAGTTGATCAGCACCTGCTCGCCGGCGACCGTCTTCTGGCCGGCGAGCACCACCGGCGACATGACCTTGAACACGTTCGAGAGCACGAGGTAGCCGACGACCGCCGAGAGCGCGGTCGAGCCGTCGGCCTTCTTGGCGAATCCGATGGCGACACCCACGGCGAACAGGAGCGCCAGGTTGTCGAACAGCGCGCCCCCGGCGGCGCTCATGGCCTGGAAGAACGTGCCGACGACGGGCAGGTCGATGCTGCCGAGCAGGTCGGGCTGCCCGATCCGGAGCAGGATCCCGGCCGCGGGCAGCACGGCGATCGGGAGCATCAGGCTCGTGCCGAGGCGCTGCATCTGGGCGAAGCCCGGGACGGCGCGTCGGCGACGCGGCGTGGCGGTGGCGGTCATGGGTTCTCCTTCGCGGTGGGCACCGGTGGTGGGTGGAGCGGCGGATCCTCGGGTCGGGCGGTCGGTCGAGCGGGCGGGCGGGCGGGCCCGAGGACTCCCCGGGCGGGTCAGACGGAGAGCAGCGGGGAGCCGGGGAGCAGGCCGGCCCCCTCGTCCACGAGCACGCGGACGTCCTCCGGCGAGCGTTCGAGCACGATGACGGGGACGACGCTGGACAGGCCGGCGGCGAGGATCGCGGGGACGTCGTAGGCGATGACGGGAGCGCCCGCGGCGACGCGGTCCCCCTTGGCGGCGAAGGCCGTGAAGCCCGCGCCCGCGAGGCCGACGGTGTCGATGCCGAGATGGACGAGCACCGCGAGGCCGTCGTCGGCCGCGACCACGAAGGCGTGCGGGAAGACCTGCAGCAGCGTCCCGGCGATGGGCGCGACCACGTCGACGATCTCGGCGGGCGGCGCGATCGCCACCCCGGGCCCCATCGCCCCCGCGGCGAACAGCGCATCGGGCACGGACGGCAGGGGCAGGGCGACCCCCACGAGCGGGGACAGCACACGGACCACGGGGACTCCTCGATGGGACGGACGACTGGTATGCACCAGTGCCGAGCATCTAGAGTCGATGGGACGAAGATCGCCCACACGACGGGGAAGCGCGGCTGCAACTGGTACGTACCGGTGAAGCTACGTGCCGCCACCCCGTCGTGTCAACGCCGAGAGACGCGCACATGCCCCGACCCCGCGATGCCGCCGCCGCCCGGACCGCCGTCGTCGCCCCCGGCCCGGTCCCCAAGCACGCCCAGCTGCGCGCGATCCTCCTCGCCGACATCGGCGGCGCGTGGCCCGCGCACGCCGCCATCCCGTCGGAGCGGGAGCTCGCGACCACCCACGACGTGAGCCGCGCGACCGTGCGGCAGGCGCTGCGGCAGCTCATCGAGGAGCAGCGGCTCTACACGGTGCAGGGGAAGGGGACGTTCGTGGCCGGGGAGCGGATCCAGTCGCAGCTGCACCTCGCCTCCTTCACGGAGGACATGCGGCGGCGCGGGATGGTGGCGACCACGCTCGTGCGACGCGTCGGGATCAGCGCCCCGCCGCTCGAGGCGCGCGCCGCCCTGGGCCTCGACGAGCACGAGCGCGCATGGGCCGTCGAGCGGCTGCGGCTGGCCGACGGCACCCCCATGGCCCTCGAGCTCGGCTGGTACTCCGCACGCGTGGCGGCGGACCTCGGCGACCACGACCTCAGCGCCTCGCTCTACGGCGTGCTCGCGGAGCGGTACGGGGTGCACATCGACAGCGCGGAGCAGACGGTGTGGGCCGAGGCCGCGGATGCCGACACCGCCGAGGCGCTGCAGGTGACCGCCGGATCCTCGACCCTGGTGTTCCGCCGGAGCTCCCGCGCCGGGGGGACCCCCGTCGAGCACGTGACGTCGTGGTACCGCGGCGATCGCTACCAGGTGCACATGGCGCTCGCCGCCGACTGACCCACGCCCGTCGGGGGCGACGCAGGCGCGGTGGCTGCCGCCGCTAGTTGAGCGCCTTGCCGCCGGTGGTGAGCGGCTCGACCGAGCTGGGGGTCAGCGCGAGGGCGAGGCCCGAGAGGCCGAGGCCGAAGAAGAGGAAGTCGTCGACGATCGTGAACCCGGTGGGCGTGAGGCCGCCGAGCTCGTCGTCCACGATGCTGAGGACGCCCATGAGCGTGAACAGGCCGCCGAACGCGGTGAGCGTGCCGCGGATCGCGCCGGGGCCGATCTGCCGGGTGCCGGCGAGCAGCAGCACGACGGCGCTCGCGAGGTAGAGGACGTCGACGAAGAAGTCGACGTTGAGGATCCCGAGCAGGTGCGAGCCCTCGATGAACAGACCCACGAACCCGTGGCCGCCGAGCACGGCCGCGACCATCACCATCCACGCCTTGCCCATGATCCGGTTCCCCTCGGTGACGGACCCGCCGCTCGACGGGCACGGTCTCCACCGAACCGGGCGCGGAGGGGAGCGCCAAGGTCGCGCGGCGGGACTCCCAGGATCCGTTGAGGTCTCCGCCGACGGCGCCGCCGCCCCCGGATGCTGGGCATCCTCCGCCCGGTGACACACTGCTCGATCCCCGGCGTAGCGTCCGACGCACAGCACATCGGCCGGCCAGGAGCCGACCTCGACACGACTCGGAGATGCACATGTCAGAACGCAACACCGTCATCCGCAGCATGCACGACCTCGGCCTCGCGGCCTGGTTCGGCGGGTCCCTCATGGGCGCGGTCGGGCTCAACGGGGCGGCCGCCGCCGCGAAGCAGCCCCAAGAGCGCCTGCGCCTCTCGTCCATCGGCTGGGCGAAGTGGGCGCCCGTGCAGCTCGCCGCCCTCGGCGCGCACGCCGTCGGCGGGCTCGGCCTGATCTACGCGAACAAGGGCCGCCTCGCCGGCCAGAGCGAGGCCCGCTCCAACACCAACGTGAAGGCCGTGCTGACCATCGCCGCCGCCGGCACGACGCTCTACTCCGCGCTCGTCGGCGCGAAGATGGCCAAGCACCAGGACGAGGGCGCCGCCGGCACCACCGAGCCCGGCGCGGGCTCCTCGAAGGAGCTCGCGGCCGCCCAGAAGAAGCAGAAGGCGCTCCAGTGGATCATCCCCGCGATGACCTCGGTGCTCGTCGTGCTCGCCGCCCAGCAGGGCGAGCAGCAGCGGCCGGTCGCCGGCTGGATCGACCGCATCAAGCACTAGGCGCGACGCGTCACGACGGCGGGGCGCCTCCGGGCGCCCCGCCGTCGTGCTGCCGCCGCGTCCGGCGGACGCGCCTCAGCAGGTGCTGCGGTACTCGCTGATCTGGAGGCTCACCGCGGGCGCCGGGCAGATGAAGCGCTCGTAGCGGGTGTCCGCGTCGACGTGGCGCTTCAGCCACGCGATGCTCGCGCTCGCGATGGTGGTGTTGGAGATGTTCGGCGCGAAGTGGCTCGCGCCGCGCAGCTCCAGGTAGGCCTTCTCCGACGCCTGCGTGAGCGACTCGTAGAACGGCTCCGCGTGCCGGGCGACCGGCGCCACGCTGTCGTCCTCCGCGCCGATGACGAGCGTCGGCGCGACGACCTCCGGCCACGTCTTGTCGAGGTTGTAGGGCGTCATCGGGATGACCGCGCGGATGGCCGGCTCGTCCTTGGCGGCCTGCAGGGATCCGCCGCCGCCCATGGAGTGGCCCATGACCGCGCGCCGGGACCCGTCGACGCGACCGCGCACGGAGCTCTCGTCCACGACGTAGTCCAGCGCCGCACGGAGCTGGTCGCCGCGCGAGCTCGGCTGGTCGGAGGTGGTGATGGTGTCGATGGTGAAGACGACGAAGCCCTGCGACGCGAGGCGCGGGCCGAGCCAGGCGATGCTGGACTCGCGCGCCGTGTAGCCCGGCGCGATGGCGACGACCCCGAAGGTGCCCGCGCTGGTGCTCGTCGGGTAGTGGATCGTGCCGCCGCCGAAGCCGCGGGCCGTGAAGCGCGACACCGACGTCTCCGCCACCGCGAAGGAGCCCCGCGTGGCCTCGATGCTCGCGGAGCTGGGCTCGGGTCCCCGCTCGTACGGGTTGACCGCCGCCGCCTGGGCGGGAGCGGCGAGGCCCAGGGCGGCCCCCGCCGCCATCAGCATCGCCGCCGCGGTCAGGAGCGGGCCGCGGCGGCCCCTCTCGGTCGTGATCGTGGTCATGGTGTCCCCCCGGACGGTCGTGCGCCCGCCCATCCCGGGACACGCCCCGGGCCCCGCGGGCGCGTTCTGGCATGGACGCTACATTTGCCTTACCAGTTGGTCAAGCAATCGACGGGACGGGGGCGCGGGCGCGCCAGGAGGGGGGCGGATCCGCATGGGCGACGACCCCGTGGACGGCCGCCGGCTGCGCTACGCCCACCGCCGCGGCGAGCTGCTCCGGGCCGCCACCGAGCACGTCCTCGAGCACGGCCTGGACGACCTCACCCTCCGGAGCCTCGCGGACGGCGTCGGCGTGAGCCACGCGACGCTCGTCCACCACTTCGCGACGCGCGACGGGCTCATCGCCGAGATCGTCGCGCGCGTGCTCGCGGAGACGTTCTCCTCGCCCGACCTCGTCGCGGGGGCAGACGACCCGCTGCGCGCGCTGTGGACGCGGGCCACGGACCCGGAGGGCCGGCGGCACGTGCGGCTCTTCGTCGCGATCACCGGCCGCAGCATGCACGGCGACCCGCCCTTCGCCGACGCCGTGGCGCGCTCCCTCCGCGACCGCACCGCCCTCATCGCGGGAGCGCTCGAGGCCGCCGGGCGTCCCGCGGCGGAGGCGTCGGCCGCGGCCACCGTCATCCTCGGCGTGATGCGCGGCCTCATGGTCGACCTGCTGCTCACGGGCGATCGCGAGCGGGTCGACGCGGCCTTCGCCGCCTTCGTCGCGGGCCAGGCGCGCGTCGCGGGCTGATCCGCACCGCCACCCCCCGATGCGGGGCCCGGGCTCGGATCCCGGTAGCGCGGCGCCGGAAAGCCAGTGCCCCCGCCCCCGGGAGGCGTTGTGCGCGACGCGCCGCGAGGGGATCGTGAGCCATGCGGATGCTCGTGGACGAGCCATGCCCACCGCCGAACCTCCGGGAGCGTCACATGTTCGATGAGAAGCCCATCACCCCGCCCATCGGCGAGCGCGCGCAGGCCGCCGCGGGCGCCGCCACGCCGGGGGGTGTCGCCGGCGGCATGCGCACCAGCGGCACGGACTAGCCCGCACCGGGGTCGAGGCGCCAGCGGGCACCCCGACCCCGGCCGCCTCCCGCGCACCGACCGGATCCCCGGCGGCGCGTGACGAACACCCCGCCCCACACGTCCACTCCATGACACGCGACCGCATCCCGGTCGCGCAGGACGGAGGAACCATGAGCACCGCATCCGCGCCCGACGCGCGATCCCGAGCGGCGTCCCCCCTGCACGCGCTGGCCCCGCTCGGCGCCCGCACCGACGACGCCCCGGCCCCGCGACCCCGCGGCAGGCACGGCGACGCCACCGTGGACTCCATCGCCCCCGAGGCCGCATCCACGCTCGCCCGCGCCGCCGATCCCGCGCGCTGGGCCGCCGAGACCGCCGCCCCCGCGCTCCGCCGCGGCAGCATGTCCGGAACCGACATCGACGAGGCCGTCGACCGGTACGCCGCCCTGTTCCCGGGCACCGAGTTCCACGCGGAGGAGGGCAGGGGCGACTTCGCGTACCGCTACTCCTTCGTGGGCGACGAGAACGTCACGCTGCGCTCGTCGAGCTTCCCCGCCCCGCACTGGGGCCGCGTGCCCGCCCTGCCCGACTACGTCGTCGCCTGGTGGCGCGAGGGATCCGGCGCGGTCGACGTGGGCTCGCACGAGGTGCGCTCGAGCGGATCCCGCCCCTTCCTCCTCCCCTCCGGCCGGTCGTTCGGCTTCCGCTGCGAGCCGAGCGTGCAGAACCTCGTGCACATCGACGGCGGCTTCCTGGAGGAGACCGCGGCCGAGGTGCACGACGGCCGCCCGCGTCCCCTCGTCTTCGACCACGCCCGGCCGCCGGGCATCGAGCAGGCGTCACTCTGGCGCCGCGCCGTCGGCGAGGCGAGCCCGGTGCTGCAGGACATCGCGTCGAGCCCGCTGCTGCGGATGCAGGCCGGCCTCCTCGTGGCGCGCGCCACGCTCCAGCTCTTCCCGTGGCACGACGTGCCGTTCAGCGCCGAGATGCGGGGCCCGCGGATGAGCTCCGTGCGCACCGCGATCGAGTACCTGCACCACCACGCCGACCGGCCCATCACGCCGGCGGACGCGGCGCGGGCCGCCGGGATCAGCACGCGCGTGCTCCAGCTCGCCGTGCGCCGGTACGAGGACACGACGCCGAGCGCGCTGCTCCGCGGGATCCGCCTGGACCGCGTGCGCGCCGAGCTCCGCGACGCGTCGCCCGCCACGACCACCGTCCGGGCCGTCGCCGAGCAGTGGGGCTTCGGCCACCTCGGCCGCTTCGCCGCGTCCTACGCGGACCGGTTCGGCGAGCTGCCGAGCGCCACGCTCCGCGCCTGACGCCACCCGGCGGACCGCGGCGGACCGGTGCCGGAGCTGTCCGCTCCGGCCCCGCGCCGTGTCCGGGAGGCGAAGCGGCACGCGCATTCCCTGGGAGTCACCTGAGCCGCGTGCCGAACCACCCCGCCGATGCGTCTGAATGACGAGGCGGGCCACGGAGGCGACTCCGGTCCGCACCACGCAGCAGCACCACCGCGCACGGTCCACCACCACGAGAGAGAGACACCATGTCGAGCATCACCCCCACGTCCGCGTCCACCGGCGTCACCGGCACCGGCAGCACCGGAGGCAAGAACACCATCGCCGACGGCGTCATCGAGAAGGTCGCCGGCATCGCCGCGCGCCAGGTCGCCGGAGTCCACGACCTCGGCAACGGCGCCGCACGCGCCGTCGGCGCGATCCGCAACGTCATCGGCCAGCAGGACCGCGGCCAGGGCATCTCCGTCGAGGTCGGCGAGACGCAGGTCGCCGTCGACGTCACGCTCATCGCCGAGTACCCGGTCGACCTGCAGCAGGTCGCGGACGACGTGCGCAACGCGATCAGCGACGCGATCGACCAGGTCGTCGGCATGGAGGTCACCGAGGTCAACGTCACGATCACCGACGTGAACCTCCCGTCCGACAAGCCGTCGAACGACGACGCGGCCGAGAAGCGCGTCCAGTGACCCCCACGACCACGGGCCTCCTCGTCGGGGCGGTCCTCGCGCTCTCCGGCCTCGCCTTCGGGTTCGGCGGCTTCCTCCTCGTCCTGATCTTCATGGCCGTCGGCTTCGGCGTCGGCCGCGTGCTCGAGGGCAAGCTGGACGTCCGCGGGCTCGCCGACGCCCTCCGCGGGCGCCGGTCGTCGTGACCTCCGCGCTGGCGGAGCCCGGGTCGCCCGGCACCGCCTCCCGGGCGACGCGGGGCCGCACCACCGTCACGCCGCGCGCCGTGCGCCGCGTGGTCTCCGCCGTCACCGCGGACGCCCTCGAGGTGCCCGCCGACGACGTCTCCGTCACCCTGACGGACGTCGGCGGCACGCTCACCGTGGAGGCGCGCACGCCCATCCGCGTCCCCGCGCTCTCCGACCGGCAGGTCGCCGAGGGGTCGCTGGTGGAGCGCCTGACCCGGGCGCAGATCCAGGTGCGCGAGCGGGTCCTCGGCCTCACGGGATCCACCGTGGGACGCGTCGACCTCCGCATCACGGGCGCCCGCATCCAGGCACGCAGGAGGGTCTCATGAGCGCCGACAGCACCTACCGCCGCCTCGTGCGGCGGGAGACGCACTCGTCCCGGGCCGGCATCGCCATCACGATCGCCGTCCTCCTGATCCTGGTGCTCGCCTGGCTCGGCACCGAGTCGGTCCTCGCGGCCGTCGGCGCCGCGCCGCTGCTCCTCGCGCCGGCCGACCTCGCGTCGTCCGCCCTCCAGGCGGCGTCGGCCCCGGCCGGCGCGCTGGTCGCGGTGGGCGTCGCGATCGCGATCCTGGGGCTCGTCCTCGTGATCGTGGGGCTGAAGCCCGGCAGCCGCGGCCGCCGCGGCGGGAGCATCGGCCGCACCGCGGCCGTCGTGGACGACCGCGTCATCGCGCGCTCGATCGCCCTCACGGCCAGCCACGCGGGCGACGTGTCGCCCGACCAGGTCGACGTCAGCGTCTCCAAGCGCCAGGCCCTCGTCCGGCTGACCCCCTCCACGGGATACACGCCGGACCGGGCCGCCATCGAGCAGGCGGTCCGCGCCGAGCTCGACGGGTACGACTACACGCCGGCGCTCACCGCCAAGGTGACGCTCGCGACGAACGGGAAGGTGGGCTCATGACCAGCACGAACCGGGCGCTGAACCGCCTCCTCGTCATCGTGGTCGGGCTCGTCCTCCTCGCCGTCGGCGTGGCCCTGGGCGCGGGCAGCCTGCTGCCCGACGTGCAGTCCACGGTCTCCGGCGCGGCGTCCGACGCCGAGCAGCCGGTCGCCGACGCGCTCTCCGGCGACCAGCCGTGGATCCTCTGGGTCGTCGCCCTGGCGGCCCTCGTGCTCATCGTGGTCCTCGCGTGGTTCGCGCTCCGCCAGGGGCACGGCCGCACCGGCACCCTCGTGCGCATCGAGGGCGGACGCGACGGGTCGACGCCCACGGGCGGCGCCCTCGTGATCGACGCGCGGTTCGCGCAGCAGCTGCTCGAGGACGCCCTGCACGACGACCCCGGGATCGTCTCCGTCGACGTGACCGCGTTCGAGGTGGCGGACGCCGCCGCGCTGCGCGTGACCGCGGTCGCCCGACGCGGCATCTCGCCCGTCGCGGTGCGCCGCACGGTCGACGAGGCCGTGACCCGGCTCGACGCGGTGCTCGGCACCGAGGTCCCCGTCGTCATCCAGATCACCGGCGGCCTCCGCTCGAGCATGTCGAGCGAGACGCGCCTGGCCTGACCACCCGTCCGCCCCGGCACGGACCCCATCGGTCCGCGCCGGGGCGGGCCTCTGCCCGCACCATCCGCTCCACGAGAGAAGAGACGCACCATGACCGACGACGACAGCTCCTCCCGCAGCGGCTGGTTCGGCGGGTCCTTCGCGCAGAAGGCCGTCGATCCCCTGCTCCGCGCGGTGCGCGCGGAGATCGACTCCGCCAAGCGCGAGATCGGCGAGCGCGCCCGCTCCGCCCGAGCCGGCGCGATCCTGCTCGGCATCGGCGTGGCGCTCGCGCTCGTGTCGCTCGGGCTCCTGGCCACGGTGGTCGTGGCGCTACTGCTGCTCGCGCTGCCCCTGTGGGCCTCCGCGCTCATCACGCTGGCGCTGTTCGCGATCGCGACGGCGGTCGTCGTGAAGGCGGGGCTCGCCCGGCTCTCGCGCGGGGTGCCGCCCCTGCCGTCGGACACGCTGCACCACGCGCGCGACCGGATCCGACCGGGCGACCGCGACGGGTCCGCGGACGCGGGCCCGACCGGATCCGCCGCCTCCGCCGGCTCCGCTGGCTGATGCCCGCACGGCCCGCACGATCCATCGCACGGCTCCCCTGTGGACGCCGGGCGTCGGCGTGGAGGCCGCTCCCCTATCTTGACGGTTCACGCCCGCTCGGCCCGGCGGCACCACGCGTCGCCATCAGGCCAACGGACAACCGCAGACCGCCGTCCCCGGACGACCGAGCCGCCCTGCGGACCGGTCCGCCCGGCGGACCGGCATGGGAGGCACACCGATGAACCTGTCCCGACGCTCCGTCCTGGGCGGCGCCCTCGCCGCCGTCCCCGTGGCCCTGATCGCCGCAGGCCCCGCGCACGCCGACGAGGCCACGCCCGCCGCACCCCCCACCACCGACGCCCCGCTCGCGTCCACCGGGCGCCCCGTCGTCCGCGACATCCAGCAGAAGCTGGCCACGCGCTACGGCACGCGCGCCGGCTTCCCCGCCGTCACCACCGACGGCGTGTGGACCGCCGACGCGCACAAGGCCCTCATCCACGCGCTGCAGCTCGAGATCGGCATCGCCGAGGAGACCGCGAACGGCGCCTTCGGCCCGCTCACGCGCGCCACGCTGCGGAAGCAGCCGACCCTCACCGTCGGATCCGTCGACACCACCGGGTACCTGGTCCACCTGCTCCAGGCGTCGCTCGTGGTCATGAGCACGTGGGACGGGCCCGTCGATGGCACCTTCTCCGCCCAGCAGGCCAAGCGGCTCTCCCAGTTCCAGCGCACCGTCGCCCTCCCCGAGACGGGCATCGGAGACTTCCGCACCTTCGCGGCGCTCCTCGCCAGCAACGGCGACAGCACGCGTCCGGGCCAGGCCGTCGACGGCATCACCGTCATCAATGCCGCCCGCGCGAAGACGCTCCGCGACGCCGGCTACACGGTCGTCGGGCGCTACCTCACGAACTCCGACCGTCCGGACGCGCTCGAGAAGAAGATCCAGGACGGCGAGCTGCAGGCCATCTTCGCCGGCGGCCTCAAGGTGTTCCCGATCTTCCAGGAGGGCGGCACCGACAACACGTACTTCTCGTACGACCTCGGCGTGCGCGCCGCCGGCCGCGCCGTCGAGGCCGCCGACCGCCTCGGGTTCCTGCCCGGCACGGTCATCTACTACGCCATCGACTTCGACGCCACGCCCGCCGAGGTCGAGACGTACCTCCAGCCGTACTTCCGCGGCATCCACGCCGAGCTGAAGCGCCGCGCCAGCGCGTACCGGGTGGGTGTGTACGCCGGCCGCCGCATCTGCGCGAACCTCGCGGCCGCGCACCTCACCGAGCTCAGCTACGTGGCCGACATGTCCACGGGCTGGGGCGCCAACCTCGGTGCGAAGATCCCGGAGAACTGGGCCTTCGACCAGATCCTCGAGCACAACGTGGGCGAGGGCGACCAGGCGTTCGACGTCGACACGAACGTGGTCTCGGGCCGCGACCCGGGCCAGAGCAAGGTGGCGCCCCGCCCCTGATCCACGGCGCGCCGCCGACTGCGCAACGGCGACCCTCGGGGCCGCCCGGACGATTCCCCTTCATTGGGGACGACCGGGCGGCCCCGTTCCTGTGGGATGGGGGCATGACCCCGTCACCGCTCCGTCCGTCCCGTCGATCGCGCCCGTCCCGTCCCGCCCGGACGGCGCTCGCGCTCGCGCTGGCCGCCGTCACCGCGCTCGCGACCGGCTGCTCCGTCGCCCCCGCGGATCCCGCCCCCGCCTCGCCCGCCGCCGCCGAGCCCGTGGTGCTCCCGGGATCGCCCGTCGGCCAGCAGGCGCAGTGGCTGCTCGACACGGTGAACGCCGAGGACCCCGTCCCCGTGCAGGAGACGGGCGAGCGCCTGGCGCAGGTGATGCTCGACGCGGCGACCGCGGAGGAGCTCGCCGCCGTGCTCGAGCAGGTGCGCACAGGCCGGCCCTGGACCCCGACCGCGCACGAGGAGCAGGGCGCGCAGTCCGTCACCACCATCGCGAGCGAGGCGGGCGGGACCTTCGACATGCAGGTCGTCGTCGACGACGCCGGCCTCATCACGGGCCTCTTCTTCGGCGAGCCCGAGGGCGACCGGACGCCCGCGACCAGCTGGGCCGAGCTCGAGGAGCAGGCCGCGGCGCTCGGCGGCGACGTGTCGCTCACCGTCACGCGCGTGGCGGACGGCGCCCTCGGCGAGCGGATCCTCGAGGTGCTGCCCGACGGCGTGGCCGCGACCGAGGCGCGGCCGATCGGATCCATCGTGAAGCTCTACGTGCTCGGCGCGCTCGTGCAGGCGGTCGAGGAGGGCCGCATCGGCTGGGACGACCCGCTCACCGTCACCGACGACGTGCGCAGCCTCCCCTCCGGCGAGCTGCAGGACGCGCCGACCGGCACGGTCCTCAGCGTGCGCGAGGCCGCCGGGAAGATGATCTCGATCAGCGACAACACCGCGACCGACATGGTCGTCGAGGCGGTGGGGCGGGAGCGCGTGGAGGCGGCGCTCGCGGACCTCGGCCACTCGGATCCGCCGCGCAACGTGCCGCTCATGACCACGCGCGACCTCTTCCGCATCGGCTGGCAGGACGGCGGCGCCCTCCGCGCGCGCTGGGCCGACGGCGACGCCGCCGAGCGGCGCGCGCTCCTCGACGGGCTGCCGGGCGGCGTGCTCGACGTGCCCGTGTCGGCGGTCACGGACGTGGTGTGGACCTCGGGCGCCGATTGGTTCGCGACGCCCGACGACATCGCCCGCGCGCACGTGCGCCTCGACGAGCTGTCCCGGACGCCGGCCGGGGAGCCCGTGCGCGGGATCCTCGCGGCGAACCCTGCCCTCCCCGAGCCGGAGCGGTTCGACCACGTGGCCTTCAAGGGCGGCAGCTCCGTGGGCACGCTCGCGCTCGCGTACCTCGTGGAGGACGGCGACCAGGCGTGGACCATCGTCGTGCAGGCCGCGGCGCGCGAGGCGTCGGGGCTGGAGCGGCAGTCCGCGTACGCGGGGCTCGCGGCCGACGCCGCGACCCTGCTGGCGGATCCCCCGCGTGGTTGACTCCTCGTGCGACGGGGGTCGCGCGAGGGGAGCACGATGACGACGTCGGATGCGCACGCGGAGGACGGGACGGTCGCCGCCGAGGTCCCGGAGGCGCGACTCGAGCCGGGGCCGGGACGGCCGATCCGGCGGGCGATCCGCGCGGCCGGAGCGACCCGTGCGTGAGCCCGCCGCCCGCGCCCGCCTCGCGCGCATCCGCCTCGCCCGCGCCCGCCTCGCGCGCATCCGCCTCGCCCTGGTCGCCGGGCTGCTGACCGCGCTCGCGATCCCCCTCGGGATCGCCGCCCCTGCGCACGCGGAGGCCGACGACTTCTCCTTTCGCTCATTCGACGCCGTCTACCGGCTGTCGACCGACGCCGACGGCCGCTCCGTGCTCCGCAGCACCGAGACGCTGGTCGCCGAGTTCCCCGACCGGGACCAGAACCGCGGGATCCGCCGCGCGCTCGCGCAGGAGCACGACGGCCACCCCACCGGGCTCCGTGTGCTCTCCGTGACGGACGCGTCCGGCGCCCCGCGCGCGTTCGAGACCGACTCGGACGATGGCGCGACCGTGCTCACCATCGCCGACGACGCCTTCGTGCGCGGCGAGCAGACATACGTCATCGACTACGAGCAGCACGACGTCACGCGCTCCTTCGCCGACACGGACGCCGACGAGTTCTACTGGGACACCAACGGACTCGACTGGGCGCAGCCGTTCGGGAGGGTGACGGCGACCGTCGAGATCGCGCCGGAGCTCCTCGACCGGCTCACCGGCGGCGCGGACGCGGCGGCCGGTCCCGAGGGCGCCGACGGACCCGCCGACATCGTCCGCACCGAGACGGGCTTCACGGCCACGGCGGAGGACCTCGGGCCGCGCGAGAACCTCAGCCTCTCCATCGGGTTCGAGCGCGGCACCTTCACGCCGCGCGACTCCTCCTTCCTCGCGGCGCCGTGGCCGGCGCTGTCGCTCGCGGGCGCGCTCGTCGCCGTCGCGGCCGCGGTCGGTGCGCTCGTCCTGCGCCGCCGCCGGCTCGCCGACGCGCCCGGGCGCGGGACGATCATCGCCCAGTACGACCCGCCGGAGGGCGTCGGGCTCCTCGTCTCCGCCGTGGTCTCGGGCTCGGCGGCGCGCGCGACCACCGCGCTCCTGCTCGACCTCGCGGTGCGCGGCGCCGTGCGGATCCTGGAGCGCGACGGCACGGGGAAGCCGTCGTTCGCGCTCGAGCTGGTGGATCCGGCGCGCGTCACGGACCCGGACGAGCGCGCCTTCGTCGCCGCGGTCTTCGGCGACGGCGCCGCAGCCGGCACGGTCAAGGACCTGAAGCGGACCGACACGAAGGCGGCCACGCGGATCCAGAAGGTGATGGCCGCGGTGCGGAAGCGTACGGTCGCCGATGGGCTGCGCAGGCCGCTGCCCGTGGGCGCGATCGCGCTGCTGATCGTCGCCGCGTCGATCGGCATGGCCGCCGCCATCGCGTTCGCCGTGCTGGCGCTCGTGGGAGCGTACGGCGGGCCGGTCGTGATCGCCTTCCTCGTGGCGGCCGTGCTCGCGCTCGGGATGACGATCGTCGCGCTCGTGACGCACCCGCTCACCGAGCGCGGGGTGGAGCTGCGTGACCACCTGCGGGGGCTGAAGGAGTTCATCCGCCTGGCCGAGGCCGACCGGATCCAGATGCTGCAGTCGCCCGAGGGCGCCCTGCGCGCCGACCTCCCGCATGACCACGTCGACGTGCTGCGCCTCACCGAGGAGCTGCTGCCGTACGCGGCCCTGTTCGGCCAGGAGAGGGAGTGGGGCGACGAGCTCGGGCGCCGCTACGAGCACGAGCGCCGCGAGCCCGGCTGGTACTCCGGGAGCACGCCGTTCGCGCCCGCCGTGTTCGCGTCGAGCCTCGGGTCGGTGTCGTCCAGCATGGGCAGCGCGTACTCGGGGTCGAGCACGAGCGGCGGATCCACGGGAGGGACCACCTCCGGCGGCGGCGGTGGAGGAGGCGGGGGCGGCGGGGTCTGACGCCGCGCCCCGTCACCGGGCGGCGGCGGCTCCGCGCGGCGCGCGCACGCCGACGGCGCGAGCGTCGGCCGGCTCCCGCGCGGCACCGGCCGCGTCGGCCGCGCCTGCCGCACCGTGCGCGCCTGCCGCACCGTGCGCGTCTGCCGCACCGTGCGCGCGCACGACGTGGTCGGCGATGCTCGCCAGCTTCTCCCGCGTCTCCTCGAGCTCGCGCGCCGGACGGGACGACCCCGTGACGCCCGCGCCGGCCTGCAGCCACGTCGCGTCGCCGCGGCGGAACAGCGTCCGCAGCACCAGCGACGCGTCGAGCGCGCCGTCCGCGTCGATGCGGAGGACGGCACCGGCGTAGAGCCCGCGGTCGCCTCCCTCCAGCCGGCGGATGAGGTCGAACGCGGCGCGCTTGGGGACGCCGGACGCGGTCACGGCCGGGAACAGCGCGGCCAGCGCGTCCCAGGGCGTGAGCCCGTCGACCAGCTCGCCCGCCACGCGGGAGGCCAGGTGCTGCACCGATCCACGCTCCTCCACCACCATGAACTCCTCGACGCGCACGCTGCCCGGGCGGCACACGGGCGCCATCTCCTCCACCGCGAGCTTCACCGAGATGGCGTGCTCGTGGATCTCCTTGACGTCCGCCAGGAGCTCCTCGCGCAGCCGCCGCGACTCGCCGGCGTCGGCCACGAGCGCCCGCGTGCCGGCGAGCGGCTGCGTGCGCACGGTGCCCCGGGCATCCACGGCCACGACGATCTCGGGGCTGAAGCCCACCGCCTCGACGCCGCCGAGACCGAGCAGGTAGGAGCGCGCGGGCGTGTTGGCCCGGCGTCCGCGCACGAAGGTGGCGGGCAGGTCCACCTCGCCCGTGACGGGCACCCGACGCGACAGGACGACCTTCTGCAGCTCCCCCGCGTGGATCGCCGCGATGCCCTCCGCGACGGCCGCCAGGTAGCGTGCGCGCCCGTCGTCGGGGTCGGCGAGGCCGGAGCGCTCCGGCTCCGGCTCCGGCTCCCGCTCCGCCGCGGGCGCGGGCACCGACTCCGCCACGGGCACGGGCACCGGCTCGGCCACGGGCATCGGCTCGGGCGCCTGGAGGATGCGGACCACCTCCGCCGCCTCGCGCGCGTCCCCCGAGCGCACGGTGGCGCTGCCCGCCGCGAAGAGCACCTCCGTGCGCGGCAGGATCACGTGCAGGAGCTCCCCCGCCTCCTCGGCGACCGGCATGCCCGCGTGCGCCCGCGCGAGCTCGAAGCACGCGGTGCCGTAGGCGCGACCGCGATCCGGGCCCAGGCCGTCGAGCAGCCGCTCCACCTCGCGGAGGGGCTGCTCCCGCCACGGCACGACCACGTCCTCCTCGCCGGCGACGCGCAGGCGGACGGTCCGTCGGTCCACCACGACCTCGGCCCACGCGCCGATCGCGCAGGAGAACCGCCCCGCCTCCTCGAGGATGACGTGCGGCTCGTGGCGGAAGGTGCGCGCGAGGTCGGCGGCGGCGCCGAGCGGGTCGCGGGTGATCGACAGCTCGGTCGCGCGGGTCACGGGGGCTGCGGGCATGGGGACTCCTTCAGGCGGGGCGGGGGACGGACGGGATGCCCGGGGCGGACTGACCGCCGGGGACGGGACGATCGCCGCGGACGGCGGACGGGATGCGGGGGACGGCGAGCCACGCGCACGTGAGGACGAGGCCGTCGATGACGAGCCAGCTGCCGCGGTAGGCGGGGAACGGGATGGGGCCGGGTGCGCTCCGACGCGCCGTGAACGCGCCGCCCGGGTGGAGCGTCACGTGGAGGTCGGGGAAGCCGAGCCATTCGCGGTAGCGGGCGTAGTGCGCCTTGCCCACGGACTCCTTGGCGCTGAAGAGCACGCAGTCGGCGTGCACGCCGGGCCCGAGCGGCGGATCCGGATGGCGCTCGGCCGCGGTGCCGACGATGTCCCGGGCGTCCCGGGGCAGGGGCGCGTGCGGCTCGGCGTCGATCCCGATGGTGCGGAACGCGTCCGTGCCCGCGACGACGGCGGCCCGGTACCCCGCGCAGTGCGTGAGGCTGCCGACCACCCCGCGCGGCCAGACCGGGTCCCCGCCCACGCCCTTCGGGATCGCGACCGACGCGTCGTCCCGGACCGCGGATGCGCCCGGGGATGCGCCCGGGGCTGCGGCAACGGATGCGCCCCCGGCGAGCGCCGCGAGCGCCGTGCGCGCGCAGGCCCGGGTCGCCGCGAACTCGCGCCGACGCGACGGGACGGCGCGGGCCACCGCGACGGCCTCGGCGGGGTGCAGGGCGTGCTGGCCCGCCGGTCCCCGCTCCTCCGCCAGCACCGCGCCGGCGGGGAGGATCGCCTCAAGCACCGCGGCCGTCGTCGCCCGCGGCCAGCAGCGCCGCCACCCGGGCCTTGTCGATTTTGCCGACGGCGGTGAGGGGCAGCTCGGGCAGCACGACCACCCGGTCCGGGTGCTTGTACGCCGCGACCCCGAGCTCGCGGAGGTGCGCGACGACGGCGCGGCGGTCGGGCGCGGGGCCGGTGCAGGCGATGACGGCGACGGCGCGCTCGCCCAGGTCGGGATCCGGCACCGACACCACGGCCGCCGCGCGCACGGCCGGCAGCGCCAGCAGGTAGCGCTCGATCTCCGCCGCCGCGTACTTCTCGCCGCCGCGGTTGACCTGGTCCTTGGCGCGGCCCGTCACCACGACGTGTCCCGACGGGAGGAGCCGCACGACGTCGCCCGTGCGGTAGAGGCCGTCGGGCGTGAAGGCCGTCGCGTCCGCCGCGGGGGCCGCGTGGTAGCGCGTGAGCGTGCACGGCCCGCGGGTCTCCAGCTCGCCCGGCTCGCCGTCGGCCGCGAGGGAGCCGTCGGCGGCGCGGATCCGGAGCACGTCGTCCGGCGAGGTCGGCCGGCCCTGCGTTCCCCAGCGCAGCTCGGGCGGATCGTCGAGGGCGGTCATGCAGATGAGCCCCTCGGCCATCCCGTAGACCTGCTGGAGCGTGGCGCCGAGCGCGGGCTCGAGGGCGCGCGCCGTGACGTCGTCGAGCCGGGCGCCGCCGACCTGGACGACGCGGAGGCTCGAGAGGTCGGCCGTCGTGTGCGCGGCCTCGTCGATCCACGCCCGCGCCAGCGTGGGGGTGAGCGGCACGTGGGTGACGCGCTCGCGGGCGATCAGCGCGAAGGCGGTCGCGGGATCCGGATCGGGCGCGACCACGACGGTGCCGCCCGCCCCCAGGACGCCGAGCACGCCGGGGCACGCGAGGGTGAAGTTGAAGGCCACGGGCAGCACGGCGAGTAGCACCGAGTCGGGGCCGATGCCGGACGCGCGCGCCGCCGCCCACGCGTTGTAGGAGTAGTCCGCGTGATGGCGCGGGATCAGCTTGGGCAGGCCCGTGGTGCCGCCCGAGTGGAGGAGGAGCGCGAGCCGGGGCTCGCCGTCGGGCGCGACGGGAGCGAGCGCGGGGGCGGTGCGTCCGTCTTCGCCACCGAGCTCGCGGATCCGCTCCCAGGTGAGCGCGCCCGCGACGCTCCGGGGGCCGTGGACGATCACGAGGTCGAGCCCGGGGCAGGCCGCGCGCACGCCCTCCGCGAGGTCCCGGCCGTCCTCGCGGCCCACGCGCTCCGCGACGACCATGCCGCGCGCGCCGCTGCCGGACGCGAGGTGGGCGAGCTCCATGTGCCGGTGGGCGGGCATCGCGTGCACGGGCACGGCGCCGGCCCGCACGAGCGCGTTCCACACGATGACGAAGGCCGCGCCGTCGGCGAGCTGCACGAGGATCCGGTCGCCGGGGCGGATGCCCGATGCCACGAGCCCGCGCGCGGCGAGGTCGACCTCGGCGTCGAGCTCGGCGTGGGTCCAGCGACCGCCGCCGCCGACGAGCGCCGTGCGGTCGGGCACGCGGGCGGCGCTCCGCCGCAGGATGCCGTCGAGCCGGACGTCCGGCTGCCGCCCGGCGGCGCGGGCGTCCGCGACCACGCCGGCGGCCCAGGCCGCGCATCCGCCCTCGGGCTCCCCGCCGGGACGCCCCTCGTGCTCGCGCTCGTGCTCGTGCATGCGTGGGGCCTCCCTCGTGCCGTGGACGGTCGCCGCACGGACGCGACGACCGGCCATATGATAACGATTCTCAACAGACCGAGCCCGAGGAGCGTGCACATGACCGAGCGGATCCCCTCCGGCCCTCCCGTCGAGCTGCTGCGCGACCAGGTCGCCCGCGCCCTGCGCCTCGACCCCGCCGAGGTCGGCCTCGACGACGACCTGGTGGACCTCGGGCTCGAGTCGACCGCGCTCATCCGCCTGGCCGGACGCTGGCGCCGGGAGGGCCGCGCGGCCGACTTCGCGCGGCTCGCGGCCGACCCCACGATCCGCGCGTGGGAGCGCCTGCTGGGCGCCGCGGCGGATGCGGCGGATGCGGCGGATGCGGACGCTCCCGCCGCGGCCCCCGCTCTCGACCCCGAGGCGCCCTCCCCCCTCACCCCGCTGCAGCACGCGTACTGGCTCGGTCGCCAGCCCGGCCAGCCCTCCGGATCCGTCGCCGCGCACTTCTACGTGGAGCTCGACGGGGCGGAGCTGGATCCCGATCGGCTGCGCGCGGCCCTCGCCGCCCTGGTCGCGCGGCACGCGTCACTGCGGATGCGCTTCCGGGACGACGGCACGCAGCAGCCGCTGCCCGCCGGCGAGGAGCCGCCCGCGGCGCGGCTGCGCGTCCACGACCTCCGCGGCCTCGCCTCCGACGCGGTGGCGGAGCGCCTGGCGCGGATGCGCGACGCGGGCACGCACCGCCGCATGGACGTCGAGCGCGGCGAGGTGCTCCGCGTCGACCTGACGCTCCTGCCCGGCAGCGACTGCCGCCTGCACGTCGACCTCGACATGCTCGCGGGGGACGCCATCAGCCTCCGGGTGCTCCTCGCCGACCTCCGCGCGCTGGTGGAGGAGCCCGGGCGGCCTCTCCCCGCGATCCGCCGCGACGTGCGCGCGGAGCTGGCCGCCCGGGCGGCGCGCGCCGAGGCGTCCCGCTCCTCCGCCGACGCGCGGTGGTGGCGCGAGCGCGTGCCCGAGCTCCCCGCGGGCCCCGCGCTGCCGGTCCGGGCCGACGCCGCGCCGGCCGCCGCGGAGCGCGCCGACGCGCCGGGATCCGCGGTCGCGCCGCGCTCCCGCCGGCTGCACCACCGCATCGGGCAGGACGAGCTGCGCCTGCTCGAGGCCGCGGCGCGCGCCCGCGGGCTGACGGTGGCCGCCGTGCTCGCGACCGCGTTCGCCGAGGTCGTCGCCGCCTGGTCGGCCGAGGCCCGCTTCCTCCTCAACCTCCCCGTGCTCGACCGCGGCGACGAGGAGGGGCTGGAGCTGCTCGTCGGCGAGTTCAGCACCTCGATCCTCCTCGACGTCGACCTCTCGGAGGAGCGGTCGTTCCGCGACGACGCGCGGCGGATCCAGCAGGGCGTCCGCGAGGCCGTCGCGCACGCGGGCTACGGCGGCGTCGACGTGCTCCGCGACCTCGCGCGCCGCGACGGCGGGAGCCCCGTGCTGGCCCCGGTCGTGTACACGAGCGCGATCGGGCTGGGCGAGCTGTACGACGCGCCCATCCGCCGCGCGCTCGGGGAGCCGGTCTGGATCATCTCCCAGGGCCCGCAGGTGTGGCTCGACGCGCAGGTCACCGAGCTCGAGGGCGGGCTGCTCGTCAACTGGGACGTGCGGGTCGACATCCTCGAGGAGCCGGCGATGGAGGCCGCGTTCCAGGCGTACCGCGGGCTCGTCGACGGCCTGGTGCACGAGCGGCCGGGTGCGTGGGACCTGCCGGCGCTCGCGGTCCCCGCCCCGGGCGACGTGCGGGCGCGGCTCGCGCGCGAGCGGCCGGCGCCGGCGCCCGATGCCGGCGGCGCCCTCCTGCACTCCGCGTTCCTCGCGCGGGCGGCGGAGGATCCGGCGCGGACGGCGCTCGTCGGATCCGACGGCCGCGCGGTCGCGTACGGCGAGCTGGCGGAGCACGCGCGCCGGGTCGCCGGGCTGCTGCGCGCGGAGGGCGTCGGCCCCGGCGCGACCGTGGCGATCACCGCGCCGGCCGGCCCCGATCGCGTCGCCGCCGTGCTCGGCGTGCTGCTCGCCGGCGCCTGCTACGCGCCCGTGGGACCGGACCAGCCGCCCGCGCGCCGCGCCGCGATCCTCGGGAGCGGCATCACCTGCGTCCTCGCCGACGACGAGCTGGTCGCCGTCTCCGCGGCGGCCGCCGGCCCGGGCGGCCCGCCCGTGCTCGCGCTCGGGGCCGCCCGCGATGCCGTGCCGCTGGCGGATCCCGTCGCCGTGGCCCCCGACTCCCCCGCCTACCTGCTCTTCACGTCGGGATCCACCGGTCGGCCGAAGGGCGTGGAGGTCCCGCACCGGGCCGTCGTCGCCACCCTCCGCTCCCTCGCGGTCGTCGCGCCCGTGGGCCCCGACGACCGCACCATCGCGCTCTCCGCGCTCGACTTCGACCTCTCCGTCTACGACCTGTTCGCGGCGCTCTCGGTGGGCGCCGCCGTCGTCGTCCCCGCCGAGCACGAGCGCCGCGACGCCGACCGCTGGCGCGAGCTGGTGCGGGCGCACGGCGTCACGGTCTGGAACACCGTGCCGGCGCTCCTCGACATGCTGCTCACCGCGACCGCCGAGGGGCCGCTGCCCCTCCGGCTCGTGCTGCTCGGCGGCGACGTCGTGGGGGCGGATCTGCCCGGCCGGCTGGCCGCGTGCGCGCCCGCCGCGCGCCTCGTCGCGCTCGGCGGGATGACCGAGGCGACCATCCACTCCACCGTGCACGAGGCCCGGCCGGATGACGCCGCGGATCCGGCGTCGTCCGCGCGCGGCCTCCCCTGGGGCGACCCGCTGCCCGGCGTGCGCCTGCGGGTCGTCGACGAGCGCGGCCGCGACCGCCCCGACGGCGTGCCCGGCGAGCTGCTCGTGGGCGGGCACGCGCTGGCCTCGGGCTACCGCGGCGATGCCGAGCTCACCGCCGCCCGCTTCCCGACGATCGACGGCGAGCGCTGGTACCGCTCGGGCGACCGGGCCGCGTACCGCCGCGACGCGTCGGGGCGGCCGGTGCTCGAGTTCCTCGGCCGCGCGGACCACCAGCTGAAGATCCGCGGGCACCGCGTGGAGCCCGGCGAGGTGGAGGCGGCGCTCGCCTCGGCCCCGGGCGTGCAGCGCGCCGTCGTCGTCGCGGTCCAGGGCGCGCTCGCCGCGATGGTGGTGCCCGAGCCCGGCGCGGTCGTCGTCCCCGACGAGGTCGCGGCCCACGCGGGCGCCCTGCTCCCGCCGTCCATGGCGTGCGCGCGCGTGATCGTGCGGGACGCGCTGCCGCTCACGGCCAACGGGAAGGTCGACCGGGCGCGCATCACCGCCGAGCTCGCCGAGCGGCCGGCCCCCGCGCCGCGCGTGGACGACGCCCCGCTGACGCCGGAGGAGCGGCTCGTCGCGCGCGTCTGGACCGGTCTGCTCGGGGCCCCGTGCGGACGCGCGGACTCCTTCTTCGCCGCGGGCGGCGACTCCCTCCAGGCGACCCGCAGCGTCGCCGCCCTCCGCGCCGCGGGCGCGACGGACGCGAGCGTGGCCGCGCTCTTCCGGCACCCGGTGCTGGCCGACTTCGCGGCGACGCTGCACCTCACGGAACCGGAGCCCGCGGACGCGCGCGCCCGCATCGTGCCGGACCCCGCGCACGCCCACGACCCGTTCCCGCTCACCGACGTGCAGCGCGCGTACGCCGTGGGCCGCGACCCCCGCATCCCGCTCGGCGGGGTGGGCACGTACCACCACACCGAGTTCGACGGCCGGGGCCAGGACCTCGAACGCCTCGCCGCCGCGTTCGACGAGCTCGTGCGCCGCCACCCCACGCTCCGCACGGTCATCCACCCCGACGGCACCCAGCGCGTGCTCGAGGAGGTGCCGCCCGTGCACGTCGACGTGCGCGAGGTGCCGGCCGACGCGGATCCGGATGCCGTGACCCGCGAGCTCGCCGCGTTCCGGGAGCGCACGTCGCACCGCCGCCACGACCTCGCCGTCTGGCCGCTCTTCGACCTCGACGCCGTGCGCTACCCGGATGGCCGGGGCGGCACCCGCACGCGCATCGGGATCGGCCTCGACTACGCGGTCGTCGACGCGCTGTCGATCATGATCCTGTACACCGAGCTCGACCTCCTCGTGCGCGGGCTGCCGCTCCCGCCCGCCCCCGCCGAGCTGACCTTCCGCGACTGCGTGCTCCAGACCCGCCCGGATCCGGAGCGGCTGCGCGCCGACGAGGAGCACTGGCGCGCACGGCTCGCCGACATGCCCGACGCCCCCAGGCTGCCGCTCGCCACCGCGGATCCGGCCCCGCGCTTCACGCGCCGCGCGCACCGCTTCGACGCCGGGTGGTGGACCGCGTTCCGCGACCGCTGCCGGGCGGCCGGGCTCACGCCCACGAGCATGCTCGCGACCGCGTACGGCCACGTGCTCTCCCGCTGGACCGGGCAGCGCGACCTCACCATGACGCTCACGCTCTTCGACCGGCGCGACGTGCATCCCGACATGCCGCGCCTCGTCGGCGACTTCACCGGGCTGACCCTGCTCGACCACCGCGCCGCGGACTCCGCGGCCGAGGCCGCGCGCGGGCTCCAGGAGCGCCTCGCCGGCGACCTCGACCACCGCGAGGCGCCCGCGTCGTGGATCCTCCGGGAGCGGGCGCGCCTCCAGGGCACGGCCGTGGCGCCGGTGCCCGTGGTGTTCACGAGCGCGATCGGGGTCGGCGACGGCGGCAGCGCCGGCATCGGCCACGGCGTCTCGGCGGACGTGTCGGGGTCGTTCGGCGAGCGGATCCACGGCGTGTCCCAGTCCCCGCAGGTGCTCCTCGACGTGCAGGTGCTGGAGGACCACGGCGGGCTGCGGATCGACGCGGACGCCCGCGACGACGCGTTCCCGCCCGGCCTCGTCGAGGCCCTCGTCGCCGCCTACGTGGCCACGCTCGAGCACCTCGCCACGGCCGACTGGGACGCGCCGCTCCCCGCGGATCCGCCCGCCGACCAGGCGCGCGCCCGCGCCGCGGCGCCCGCGGCCCCCCGACCGGGCCGGCTCCTGCACGACGGCGTGCACGAGGCCGCGCTCCGGGCGCCCGACGCGCCCGCGCTCATCACGGGCACGGGCGCGTCGGCACGCGTCGTGACGCACGGGCAGCTCGCCGACCGCGCCCTCCGGATCGCCGGCGCGCTCCAGCGGCGCGGCCTCGGGCCGGGCGACCTCGTCGGCATCACGCTGCCGCGCGGCGCGGACCAGGCGGCGGCCGTCCTCGGCGTCCTCAGCGCGGGTGCCGCGTACGCGCCCATCGGCGTCGGCCAGCCTCCCGCCCGGCGGCGGGCGATCCACCGCGCGGCGGGCATCCGGCTGGTCATCGCCGACGACCCGGCCGCGGCGGGCGGCGACGCCCCCGACGCTCCCGCCCTCCTCCGCCCGGCCGACGCGGCCGCGGAGGAGCCGCTCGCCGCGCCGGTGCGGCCCCCCGTGTCCGCGCTCGCGTACGTCATCCACACCTCCGGCTCCACGGGCGAGCCCAAGGGGGTGGAGATCGCGCACGACGCGGCGTGGTCCACGGTCGACGCGGTGGGCCGGATGCTCGACATGGGCCCGGCCGACCGGATCCTCGCCCTCTCCGCCCTCGACTTCGACCTCTCCGTCTTCGACGTGCTCGGCGTGCTCGGCGCGGGCGGCGCGCTCGTGATCCCCGAGGAGGGCGAGGAGCGCGACGCCCCGCGGTGGCTCGACCTGGTGCACGAGCACGGGGTCACGCTGTGGGACACGGTGCCGATGCTGCTCGACATGCTCCTCGTCGCGGCCGACGACCGGCCCGGCCTGCTCGGTACGCTCCGGGCGGCGCTCGTCTCCGGCGACCGCGTGGGCACCGACCTGCACGGGCGCCTGATCCGCGCGGCCGGGCCCGACACGCGCCTCGTCGCCCTGGGCGGCGCCACCGAGGCCGCCATCTGGTCGAACTCCTGGGAGGTGGACGGGCCGCTCGACGGCTGGGCGTCCGCGCCCTACGGCCGCCCGCTGCCCGACCAGGCGTTCCGCGTGCTCGACGCGTCCGGCCGGGACTGCCCCGACTGGGTGCCCGGCGAGCTCGTCATCGGCGGTCGCGGCCTCGCCCGCGGCTACCGCGGCGACCCCGCGCGCACATCCGCCGCGTTCGTCGAGATCGACGGCGGGCGCTGGTACCGCACGGGCGACACCGGCAGGTACCGGCCCGGCGGGATCCTCGAGTTCCTCGGCCGCGCGGACCGCCAGGTGAAGCTCGGCGGGCACCGGATGGAGCTCGGCGAGATCGAGGCCGCCCACGCGGCCGCGCCCGGGGTGCGGCGCGCGATCGCGCTCGTGGTCGACGGGACGGCCGGTCGGCGGCACCTGCACGTGGCGATCGAGCCGGACGACGGGCACGACGCGGCCGCCGTGCTCGCCGCGGCGACCGCGACGGCCGCCGACCGGCTCCCCGCGTACGCGATGCCGCGCCGCGTCCACCTCGTGGACGCGTGGCCGCTCACCGCCAACGGGAAGGTGGACGTCCGGGCGCTCGGGCGTGCGCTCGCGGATGCGGACGCCGAGGCCGATCCGGCGCGGCCCGACGCCGCGACCAGCACCGACGCCGACGCCGCCGCGCGCCCCGCCACGCCCGCCACCCCCACCGAGGCCGCCCTCGCCGAGCTCTGGTCCGGGATCCTCGGCACCCCGCCCGCCCCCGACGCCGGCTTCTTCGCCGCGGGCGGCGACAGCCTCGCCATGCTCCGGCTCGTGACCGCGGCCCAGCGCCGCTTCGGCGTCGACGCGGGCGTGCGCCGCTTCCTCGAGGAGCCGACCGTGCGGGCGTACGCCGCCTGCATCGACCGCCTGCGCGTCGCACCCGCGACCGCCGCCCCCGCGACCACCACCCCCGCATCCGCCCCCGCGGACGCACCCGCCCGCACGCCGGCCCCGGCCGGCACCGACCTCTTCGAAAGCGGAGACCTGTGAACGCTGAACAGCTCATCGACGACCTCAACGCCCGCGGCGTCCGGCTCTGGGCGGAGGACGGGCGGATCCGGTTCCGCGGCCCGCGCGGCGTGATCGACGACGACCGGCGCGAGCTCATCCGCCGGCACCGGGACGACGTGCTCGCGATCCTCGACCGGCGGGCCGCGACGGGCGCGGACGACGCGGGCCCCGGCGAGGCGGCCCCCCGCGCCGACCCGGCCGCCGCGCACGACCCGTTCCCGCTCACCCCCGTGCAGACCGCCTACCTCCTCGGCCGCACCGACGCGTATCCGTACGGCGGCGTCGCGTGCACCGCCGACCTCGACCTGTCGTGGCCGGCGTCGACGGATCCCGCGCGCATCGTCGACGCGTGGATCCGCCTGGTCGCGCACCACGGCATGCTCCGCGCCGAGATCCACCCCGACGGCTCGCAGCGCGTGCTCGCCGACCCCGGCCCCGTCGAGGTGCCGGTCGACGACCTGCGCGGCCTCGGCACCGCCTCCATCGGGCACCGCCTCGACGCCGTGCGCGCCGAGCTCGCGCAGGGCACGGGCGGCGACCCCGGCTGGCCGCGCGTGCGCGCCGTCGTGACCCGCGCCGACGACGCCGTGCGCCTGCACCTGGCCGTCGACCTGCTCGTGATCGACCACGCCAGCCTCCAGCTCGTGCTCGACCAGCTGCGCACGCTCGTCGAGGATCCGGCCGCCGAGCTGCCCGGATCGCCCGACGGCACCGGCTTCCGCGACTGCGTGCTGGCCCGCCGCGCGCTCACGGCGTCGGCCGCGTACGAGCGCGACCGCTCCTACTGGTGGCGCCGCCTCGACGACCTGCCGCCCGCGCCGGAGCTGCCGCTCGCGGACCACGACCCGATGGCCGCCCCCGCCCGGTTCCGCCGCCTGTCGGCCGTGCTCGACCCCGCCGCCGCCCGGCGCCTCGACCGTGCCGCCGCCGACGCCGGCGTGACCCCCACGGGCGTCCTGCTCGCGGCCTACGCCGAGACGATCGGCCGGTGGAGCCGCGGCGCGCGCTTCGTCCTCAACCTGCCCGTCTCCGAGCGCGGCGGTCTCGCGGCCGGCGCCGAGCACGTGGTGGGCGACTTCACGTCCGTCGAGCTGCTCGAGGTCGACCTCACGGAGGACCTCCCCGCCGTCGAGCGGATGCGGGCGCTCTCCGCCCGCCTGCTGGAGGACCTCGCCCACCCGCTCTGCGGCGGCACCGAACTGCTCGCCGAGCTCACCCGGCGACGCGGCGGCGACACGCGCGACGTGGCGCTCGCGCCCGTGGTCTTCACGAGCGCGCTGGCCGGCGACGCCGCGAACGCGCCCACGGGCGACGGCGGGCGGATCACCGCGGCCGTCACGCGCACGCCTCAGGTGTGGATCGACTGCCAGGCTCTCCGCGTGCCCGACGGCCTCCAGCTCAGCTGGGACGTGCGGGAGGGCGTGCTCGCCGGCGGCGTGGCCGACGCCGCGTTCGGCGCCTTCATCGCGGCCGTCCGCGCGCTCGCCGACGACCCGGGCGACTGGGACCGGCCGGTCGCGGTCGACCTGCCCGCCGACCAGCGCGAGCTGCGGATCCGCGTGGGCGACACCGGGGATCCGGTCGCGCCCGCGCTCGTGCACGAGCCGCTGCTCGCGGCGGCGGAGGCCCGGCCCGACGCGCCCGCGGTCATCGCGCCCGACCGCACGCTGACCCACGACGAGCTCGTGCGCCGCGCGGCCGCCGTCGCCGCGCGGCTCCGCTCCACCGGGCACCGCCGGGGCGACCGCGTGGCGATCGTGGCCGCGCGCGGCTGGGAGCAGGTCGTCGCCGTCGTCGGCGTGCTCCTCGCGGGCGGCGCCTACGTGCCCGTGGACGTGGCCCAGCCCCGGATCCGCCGCGACACCGTGCTCGCGGACGCCGGCATCCGGCAGGTGCTCACGCAGCAGGCGCTCGTCGGCGCGCCCGAGGACTGGCCCACAGGGATCGAGCGGATCGCGGTCGACGCGCTCGAGCCCGCCGCCACCCGGCCGGCCGCCGCCGCCGGGCGCGACGGCGTCGACCCGGGCGACCCCGCCTACGTCATCTACACGTCCGGATCCACGGGCACCCCCAAGGGCGCGATCCTCTCCCACCACGCTGCCCACAACACGCTCGTCGACATCCGCGAGCGCTTCGGCGTCGGCCCCGACGACCGCGTGCTCGCGCTCGCCGGGCTCGGCTTCGACCTGTCGGTCTTCGACGTGCTCGGCGTGCTCGGCGCCGGCGGCGCGCTGGTGCTGCCCGACCCGCGCCGGCGCGACGACCCGTCGCACTGGGCGGCGCTCATCGCCCGCCATCGCGTCACGCTCTGGAACTCCGTGCCCGCGCAGGCGCGCATGCTGCAGGACTACCGCGACGCGGTCGCGGCCACCGGCGGCGCGGCGGCGGGGGACGCCCCGAGCACGCTGCGGCTCGCGCTGCTCTCGGGCGACTGGATCCCCGTGACCCTGCCCGACGCCATGCGCGCCGGCCACCCGGAGCTCACGGTCGTGAGCCTCGGCGGCGCGACCGAGGCCGCCATCTGGTCGGTGCACCACGTGATCGACGAGGTCGACCGGCTGCTGCCGAGCATCCCGTACGGCACACCTCTTCGCGGCCAGCGCCTGGCCGTCGTCGACCACCACGGGCGTGACCGGCCCGAGGGCGTGCCCGGCGAGATCCTCATCCGCGGCGCGGGCGTGGCGCTCGGCTACCTCGGCGACGCGGAGCGCACGCGCGCGCGCTTCGGCGTGGATCCCGCCACGGGCGACCGCGAGTACCGCACGGGCGACATCGGCCGCTACCTGCCCGACGGGAGCATCGAGCTCCTCGGGCGGGAGGACGCGCAGGTGAAGATCCGCGGCTACCGCATCGAGCTGGCGGAGATCCAGGCGGCGGTGCTCGCCCAGCCGGGCGTCGCCGACTGCGCCGTGCAGGTGGCCGAGGGGGCCGCGGGCCGCCACCTCGTCGGGATCGTGCAGCCCGAGCGGATCGCGCCGACGGAGGCGCCCGACGACGACGCCCCCGCCGGCGCCGCGCGCGCCGCCCTCGCGGTCGCCGCGGCCGATGTGGACACCGACGCCCTCGGCGCCTTCCTCGCCGGCTTCGACGAGCACGCGCTCCTCGTGATCGAGCGCACGCTCGCGGCGGCCGGCGCGCTCGTGGACCCGGCGATCCCCCTCACGGACGACGAGGTCGCCGGCCTCCTCGGCGCGAGCGACGCCCACCGCGTCGTGGTGCGCCGCTGGCTGCGCGCGCTCGCGCGACGCGGGCGCATCGAGCGCGACGACGACGGGCGTCACCGCGGCGCGCTCTCCCCGGATCCGGAACGGGTCGCCCGCGCCTGGGCCCGGGTGGAGGAGGCCGAGCGGGAGATCGGCTGGAGCGCCGAGCTGCTCCGGCACGTGCAGGCGTCGAGCCTCGCGCTGGGGGACCTCGTGCGCGGCGACCTCGACATCGCGGAGCTGCTCTACCCGGGCGCCCCGAGCGACGCGATCGGCGCGGCCTACCGCGACAACCTCGGCGTGCGGCTGCTCACCGCGGCGCTGACAGCCGCGGTCGTCGCGCTCGCCGACCGGCACGACGCCCGCGGCCACGGGCCGGACGAGCCGCTTCGGATCCTCGAGGTGCGCGGCGGCGTGGGCGGCGCGGCCGACCAGCTGATCCCCGCCCTCGCGGGCCGCGCCGTCGAGTACGTCTTCACCGACCCCTCGATGTTCCACGTCGGCGAGGCGCGCGAGCGCCACCCCGACCGGCCCGGCGTGCGGTTCCAGGCCTTCGACCCGGCGGCCGACCCCCTGCCGCAGGGCCAGCGTCCGAACTCCTACGACGTCGTGATCTGCTCCAACGGCCTGCACGGCGTGCCCGACGTGCCCGCCGCGCTCCGGCGGCTGCAGGGGCTCCTCGCCCCGCACGGCCACCTCGCCGTGATCGAGAGCACGCGCGAGGACAACCCGCCGCTCATGATCGCCACCGACTTCATGGAGGTGCGAGCCGGCGGCCCGGCCGACGCCCGGCTCGCCGGCGACGCGCTGCTCTTCGAGGCCGCCGAGTGGCGGACGATGCTCGGCGACCTCGGCGCCCGCGGGATCCAGCAGGTGCCCGCCGACGAGGATCCGCTCTCCGGCCTCGGCCAGCACCTCCTGCTCGCGCAGGTGAAGGCCGACCGCGCGCCGCTCCGGGCCGCCTCGCTCCGCCGCCACGCCGCCGACCGGCTGCCGGAGTACATGGTGCCGCGCCGCTGGCAGGTGCTCGACGCGCTGCCGGTCACCGCGAACGGCAAGGTCGACCGGGCGGCCCTCGCCCGGCTCGCCGAGGACCAGGCGCCGGCCGCCGCGGTCGCCGCCGGATCCGACGCGCCCCGCGACGACGTCGAGCGCCGCCTCCAGGAGCTGTGGGCGGAGCTGCTCGGCCGCCCCGGCATCGGCCGCGACGACGACTTCTTCGCGCTCGGCGGCGACTCGCTCCTCGTGGCGCGCCTCGTCGGCCGGATGCGGGAGCAGCTCCCCGAGGTCGTCGACCTCGAGTGGGACGTGGTGCTCCGCCACATGCTCCGCCGGCCCACGATCGCCGGGCTCGCCGGCTACGTGCGCCAGGCCGGGCAGGGCGCCGCGGGCGAGCGGGACGCCCCCGCGACGCCGGCGGTGAGCCTGCTCTCCGGATCCGGCCAGGGGCCCGCCACCGTGCTCGTCCACGCGGGGATCGGCACGATCATGCCGTACCGCGCGCTCATGACCGAGATCCGCCGCCGGTCCCGCGGCACCGGCTCGCTGTACGGCGTGGAGGTCCCCGACCTCGACGCCTTCCTCGACGCCGACCCGCACGGGCTCATCGACCGGATCGCCGCGGAGTACGCCCGCGAGCTCCTCGCCACCGGGATCCGCACCTTCCACGTCGTCGGCTACTGCCTCGGCGGCCTGGTCGCCACCGAGGTGGCGCGCGCGCTCACGGAGGTCGGCGCCGACGTGGCGTCGTTCACCGCGATCAGCAGCCACAGCCCCGCGTTCCGGCTCGACGACGAGATGGTGTCCGAGTACTCCTTCGCGATGATGATCGGCATCGACCCCGTCGACCTCGGCTTCCCCGCCGACCCGTGGCGCATCGCGGCGGCGGGCGCGCGCATCCTCGAGAAGACCCCGGGCGTCATGCCCGTGGACGGCTACGCGTCGCTCGACGGGGAGTTCGCCGACATCGGCCGGGCCTTCCTGGAGCTGTCGCGCATCCCGCGCCGGGCCCGCATCGCGCGGATGTGCGAGGTCGTGCCGCCGGCGTCCGGCAGCTACACGCCGGAGCAGATGACGCGCTTCTTCCGCACCTTCCGGCAGAGCGTGTTCGCCATCACGCGCTACCGGCCGGATCCGTACGCGGGCGACATCACGTTCCTCCGGCACAGCGGCGCGTACCCGTTCCCGGGCAGCCGGGAGGCGGTGACCGACTACTGGGAGGAGCTCGCGCTCGGCGAGCTCGACATCGTCGACATCCCGGGCGACCACTACGACTGCCTGTCGGTGGAGCACGCGCCGCGCGTGCTCTCGATCCTCACGCGCGTCACGGGCGGGGCGGTGATCGCGTGATCGCGGTGCCGTCGGCCCTCCCGCGCCTCACGCGCCGGGCGGTGTTCGCGTGATCGCGGTGATCGGGGCATCCGGCGCCGTGGGGCGGCCCGCGGTGCTCGCCCTCCGCGCCCTGTCCGAGGAGCCGCTCCGGCTCGGCGGACGCCGCGCCGCGCCGCTGCGCGCGCTCGCCGAGGAGGCGGGCGGCGCGGTCGAGGCCGTGACCGTCGACCTGATGGACGACCACGCGCTCGCCCGCTTCTGCCGCGGGGCCGACGTGGTGGTGCACTGCGCCGCCCCGGCCTTCGCGTTCTGCGACCGGATCGCGGCCGCCGCGCTCGAGGCGGGCGCCGACTACGTGGACGTCTGCGGGGAGGAGCCCGTGCGCGCGGGCCTCGTCGCGCGCGGCCTCGCCGACGCCGCCGTCCGCGACGGCCGCCGGGCGGTCGTGTCGACGGGCGTGGTCCCGGGCCTCTCCGGCCTCCTGCCGCGGCTCGCCGCCGAAGGTCTGCGCGGTCCGCTGCGGCTGCGCGGCTGGGTGGGCGGCATCGAGGCGTGCTCGCCGGGGGTCGCGCTCGACGTGCCGCTGTCGCTCGCGGCCGGCGGGCCCGGATCCACCGCGTACGGCACGCCGCTCGCCGCCTGGTCCGGCGGCCGGCGGGTCGAGCGCGCGCTCCGCGCCGAGGAGGACGCGACGGCGCCCTTCTTCCCGGGCCGGGTCGCGCTGCAGCCGTACCTCTCCGCCGAGACCGAGCGGATCGCGCGCGGGCGCGGCTTCGCGGAGGCCGCGTGGTGGAACGTGCACCCGGGCCCCGCCGTGCGCGACGCCCTCAACCGCCTGCCCGCGCTGCTCGCGGGCGCGGACGGCGCGGCGGCTGCCGCCGACGCGCTCATCCGCGCGGGCGACCTCGACCTGCTCGGCACCCGGCCCTTCCATGTGCTCGCCGTCTCCGTCCGCGGCACGGACGCCGACGGCGCTCCCGTCGAGCGCGCGATCGTGCTGCACAGCGACGACAGCTACGTGCTCGCGGGCCACCTCGCGGCCATCACCGTGCGGGAGATCCGCGCGGGTGCCGTGCCGCCGGGCGTCGGGTTCGCGCACGACGTGCTGGATCCGCAGCGCGTCCTCGACCTCGTCGCCGCGTCGGGCGCGAGCACCGTCACCCGCATCGACGACGCCGGCGACGCGGGCGAGATGGTGGAGGAGGACCTGTGACGGGCGGCGCCGACGACCGCCCGCTGCGGATCGTCGTGTGCGGCACGGGCTTCGGCCGCATCCACCTCCGTGCCGTCGGGGCCGTGCCCGGGCTCCGGCTCGCCGGGATCCTCGCCCGCGGCGGCGAGGCGTCCCGCGCCCTCGCGGCGGCGCACGGCGTGCCGCTCTACACCGACGTCGCCGATCTGCCCGCCGACGTCGACGTGGCCTCGGTCGCCGTCGGATCCGCCGTGCAGGGCGGGCCCGGGACCGACCTGGTGCTCGCGCTCCTCGCCCGCGGGATCCACGTGCTGCAGGAGCACCCGGCGCACCCCGACGAGATCACCGCCGCCGCCCGCGCGGCCCGGAAGGCCGGCGTGCGCTACCGCCTCACGACCCACTACCGGCACGTGCGCGCGACGCGCGGCTTCCTCGCGTCGGCCGCCCGGCTGCGCGCGCGGAGCCCGATCGTGCACGTGGACGCCGCCGGCCCCGTGCACCTGCTGCAGCCGCTGGTCGACGTCCTCGGCCTGGCGGTCGGCGGGCTCCGGCCGTGGGCGTTCGCGGATCCGGTCGAGCGCCCGCGCGAGCTGACCGCGCTGGAGGCCCGGCCGTCGCCGCTCACCGCGATCGAGGGCGTGGTCGGCGGCGTGCCGCTCTCGCTGCGGATCCACGACGAGCTGCACCCCGCCGATCGCGACAACCACGCGCTGCTCTGGCCGCGGATCGCGCTCGCCTCGGAGGCCGGGGTGCTGACGCTGGCGGACGTGCACGGGCCCGTGACCTGGAGCCCGGCCCTGTTCACCCGGCGCGACGCGGCCGGCCGGCTCGACCTCGACGGGGATCCCGCCCGGCGCTCCCTGCCGCGGCTCGCCTCCTGGCCGGACGCGCCCGCCCCGACCACGGGCGACCTGTTCGACGACGTCTGGCCGGAGGCGGTCGCGCACGCGCTCGGGCTGCTCGTGGCGGAGATCCGCGCGGGCGACGGCGACGCCCTCCGCGCGGCGCAGGCGGACATCACCATGGCGCGCGCCTGGGTGGACCTCACGCGCCGCCTCGGCCCGCCGCGGAGCATCCGCCCGGGCGAGCCGCCGCGCGTGACGGCGGAGGCGATCCTGCCGGCGGCGGATCCGCGACCGGCGGGCGCGGTGGGCGGGCCCGACGCGTCCGGCGCCTCCGCCGATCCGGGCCAGGGCGATGCGGGCTCGGCCGATCCGGCACCCGCCGACCCCTACGGCCCCGCCGCCGAGCTCTTCGACCTCGCCGCCGCCGCGCACGCGGAGCTGACGGCCGCCGCCGTCTGCCGCCTGCTCGAGGGCCGCGACCTGTCGCGGGCGCCCGTGCTCGACATCGGCGCGGGGACGGGCGTCGTGATCCGGGCCGTCGCGCGCGCCCATCCCGAGGCGCGCGTGGTGGCCGCCGAGCCGTCCGAGCCGCTGCGGGCCGTGCTGACCGCGCGGATCCTCGACGCCCCCGGCCTGCAGGAGCGCGTGACCGTCACCGCCGGATCCGCCCCCGACCTCGACCTGCCCGACCGCCTCTCCGCGGTGCTGCTCTGCGGCGTGCTCGGCCACCTCGATCGCGGTCAGCGCGCACGGCTCTTCGAGCGCATCGCCGCGCGGCTCCTGCCGGACGGGATCGTCGTCGTCGAGACGATGGGCCTCGAGGCCGAGGCGCGCGTGCCCGAGTCGCGGCTGGCCCGCACGCGCGTGGGCGACGACGAGCTCGAGTGGTGGTTCCGGTCGGATCCCGCGCCCGACGGCCTGCTCGCCCTGCGCACGCGCTGGCGGAGCGTCGAGCCGGGCGGCCGCGCGCGCGAGGTGCACGACGCCTACTCGTGGGATCCGGTGGGCCTCGAGGAGCTCGCCCGCGAGGCCGGCATGGACCTCGTGCGCCTGCCCGCCGCGGCCGACGCCTCCCTGCCGCTGGCCGCGTTCGTCCCGCGGCGCGCGGATCCGCCCGCCGGGTGACGCGTCCCTCCCCATCCGATACCGCTCTTATCGCGGATCGTTCTCAACAAGGGCTACGCTCCTCCCGACCGCCGACCCGCGCGCACGAGCATCCGCACGACCGCCCACCCGCATCCGCACCCGCACCCGCACCCGAGCACGAGGAGCCCGCCGTGATCGACACCCCACGCATCGAGGACGCCTGGCTGCGGCGCATCCAGGCGGCGCCCGCGCCCCGCATCCGCCTCGTCTGCCTGCCGCACGCCGGCGGCGCGGCGTCCGCCTACCGCGGGTGGGCGCCGTTCGTGCCGCGGGGCGTCGAGCTCCTCGGGGTGCAGTACCCGGGCCGCGGCGATCGCTACGGCGATCCCGTCAGCCCCGACCTCGACGCGCTCGCCGCCGACGTCGCGACGGCCGTCGGCGCGCTGTCGGACCGCCTGCCGGTCGTGCTGTTCGGGCACAGCATGGGCGCCCTGGTCGCCTACGAGACCGCGCGCCTCCTCGCGGCCGCGGGCCGCCCCGCCGTCCGGCTCGTCGTGTCGGGACGCCGCGCGCCGACCGAGCGGTGGGGCGGCACCCTGCACCGGCAGGACGACGCCGTGCTGCTCGCCGACCTCGTGCGGCAGGGCGGCACCGCGCCGGAGATCCTGGCCGACGACGACATGCGCCGCACCGTGCTCGCCTGCCTGCGCGACGACTACCGGCTGGTCGAGACGCACCGCACCCGCCCCGGCCCGGGGCCCGGCTGCCCGGTGAGCGTGTTCAGCGGCGACGCGGATCCGGAGCTCCGGCCCGCGGAGGCCGAGGCGTGGCACCGGCTCGTCGGCGACGCGGATGCCGGATCCGACGGGGACGCGCGCCCCGACGGGGACGCGCGCCTCCGGGTGTTCCGCGGCGGTCACTTCTACCTGGCGGAGCGGCCCGCGGAGGTGGTGGAGGCGATCGTCTCCCTGCTGGATCCGGCGCTCGCCTTCCCCGCCGACGCGGAGGCGATGTTCCCGTGACGCTCGACCTCCAGGACTACTCCCCCGGCGCGGAGTTCTACGACCTCGTGGCCCGGCGCCACACGGGGGCGATGGCGGGCGTGCTCGCCGAGGCGCTGGCGGGCGCCTCGGCGAGCGGGGCCGACGCGGGCCGCGGCCCCGGCGCGGGCCGCGGCCCCGGCGCGGATCCCGACCCCGGCACGATCGTGGAGCTCGGCGCGGGCACCGGCCGGGTCACGCGCCTGCTGGCCGACCTCGTGCCCGGCGCGCCGATCCTCGCCGCCGAGCCCTCCCCCGTCATGCGCGCCGTGCTGCGGAGCCGCGTGCACGAGGATCCGGCCCTCCGCCACCGCGTGACCATCCGCCCCGAGACGGCGCAGGAGGTCGCGCTGCCCGACCGGATCCGGGCGGTCGTGCTCATCGGCGTCGCCGGGCACCTCGGGAGCGACGACCGCGCCGACCTCTGGCGGCGCTGCCTCGAGCGGCTGGTGCCGGGCGGCGTGGTCGTCGTCGACCTGATGGGGACGAGCGCGCGCTCCCTCCCGCCGACGCGCCTGCTGCGCGAGCGCATCGGCATCCAGACGTACGAGTGGTGGACCACGGCCGAGCCCGGCCGCGACGGCGCCACGCGATTCACCACGCGCTGGCTCGTGCTCGACGGCGAGCGGACGGTGCGCGAGGTCCGAGGAGGATACGAATGGCACAGCCTGGACCCCGCGACGCTCGAACGGGAGGCGGGGCGGTCGTGGACCGTGCTGCGCGGCGGGGCCGAGGACGCGGCGACCGAGCTCGCGGTGCTGGGCCGATGACGGGGACGGAGGGCGCCCCGGGCCCGGCCGAGCAGCCCGCCACCGTGGCGGTCGCCGTCCGCGCGGTCCGCGTCCGGCTGGCGGCCGCCGTGCTCCTGCAGGCCGCGGCCTCCGCGAGCGGGCTCGCCGCCGTCGTCGCGGTCGCCGAGATCGGCCGGGCCGCCGTCGCCGACCCCGGCGGTCCCCCGGCATGGGGCGGGGTGGTCCTCGCGGCCGTCGCCGGCCTCGCGAGCCTCCTGCTCGGCGCGACCGCCGACACCCTCACCCATCTCGCCGACGCCGACCTCCAGCTCGACCTCCGACGCCGGATCGTCGCCCGGCTCGGCCGCGTGCCCCTGGCCTGGTTCGACGCGCACGACGCAGGCCGGGTGCGCCAGGCCGTGCAGCAGGACGTGGCGGCGCTGCACGCGCTCGTCGCGCACACCCTGCTCGACGTCACGCGCCTGGTCGTGGTCACCGTCGCGTCGGTCGTCTACCTCCTCGCCCTCGACGTGCCGCTCGCGCTCGTCTGCCTGCTGCCGCTCGTCGCCGGCGTGTTCCTCTTCGCGCGGGCGATGGCGGGCGCCATGTCGTCGATGGCCGAGTACGGGCGCGCGTCGGCCGAGATCGCGGGCAGCGTGGTGGAGTTCGCCGACGGGATCCAGGTGGTCCGCTCCTTCGGCCGGCCCGGCCGCGCGCACGCCCGCTACCTCCAGGCGGTCGACGCCTTCGCCGCGTTCTTCGGCGCCTGGGTCGCGCGCACCACCGCGGTCACCACGGCGTCGTGGCTGACCGTCTCGCCGATCGGCGTGCTCGCCCTCGTCGTGCCCGTGGGCGGGGCGATGGTCGCGGCCGGCGCGCTGCCCGCCGCGGACCTCGCGCCGTTCCTCCTCCTCGCGCCCGCGATGGCGGCGCCCGTCGGCGTCATCGGCCCGCGCGCGCAGGCCATCCGGGGCGCGGTCGACGCCGCGAAGGCCGTCGACGAGGTGCTGCGCGCGCCCGTCGAGCCGGAGGTCGCCGACCCGCGCGAACCCGACGCCCGCCACCGCGCCGGCCTCGTGCTCCGCGGCGTCGGCTTCACCTACGACGGCGAGCGGGACGCGCTCCGGGACGTCGACCTCGACCTGGAGCCGGGATCCGTGACCGCGGTCGTCGGCCCGTCCGGATCCGGCAAGTCCACCCTCGCGGCCCTCGTCGCCCGCCTGCGCCTGCCCACCCGCGGCACCCTCGAGCTCGGCGGCGTCGACGTGCGCGACGCGACCCCCGCGGCCTGGCACGCCCGGGTCGGCTGCGTGCTCCAGGACACCGTGCTGCTGCGCGACACGGCGCTCGAGAACCTCCGGCTGGGACGCCCGGACGCCTCGCTCGACGAGGTGCGCGCCGCCGCCCGGACGGCCCAGGTCGACGACGTCGTCGACGCCCTGCCGGACGGGTACTCGACCGTGCTGGATCCCCGCGGCGTCCTCTCCGGCGGCGAGGCCCAGCGCATCGCCCTCGCCCGCGCGCTCGTCGCCGACTGCCCGGTGCTCGTGCTCGACGAGCCGATGGCGCACGCCGATCCGAGCACGGCCGCCAGGATGCAGCGCGCCCTCACCGAGGCGACCCGCGGCCGGACCGTGCTGGTCGTCGCGCACCGGCTGGAGACGGTGGAGGACGCGGACCGCATCGTCGTGATGGACGCCGGCCGCATCGTGGAGCAGGGCACGCACGCGGAGCTCCTGGCGCTCGACGGCCTGTACGCGCGGCTCCGGCGCACGGGCGCGCTGGAACCGGCCCCGACCGCCACGACCCGCACGACCCGCACGACCGACACCGACCGGGAGGAGCGCTGATGGGCGCGATAGACGACATCCGCCGCACCCTCGGTCCCGCGGGCGAGCGGGAGCTGCGCCCGGTGGTGGCGCGCATGGCGGCGGCGTCCGTGCTGCACGGCGCGGCGGTGGTCGCCCTCGTGCCGGTGCTGGAGCGCCTGTTCGGGCCGGATCCGGCGTCCGCGTGGCCGTGGATCGCCCTCTTCCTGCTCCTCGCCGCCGCCCACCTCGCCGTGCAGGCGCGGGCGCAGTCGGCCGCGTTCGGCGCGGGCGTGCGGGCGGCGAACGCGCTGCACCACCGCATCGGCGACCACGTGGTGCGCCTCCCGCTCGCCTGGTTCGACGCCGCGCACCGCGCCGAGCTCACGGGTGCGGCGGGCGGCAGCGTGCTCGCGTCGATGGGCGTGCCGGCGTACCTGCTGCGGCCGCTCATCACCGCGACCGTCGTGCCCGCCGTGATCGCGGTCGCGCTCCTGGTGCTGGATCCCCCGCTCGGCGTCGCCCTGCTCGTGCTCGCCCCGGTGCTCGTGCTGGCCCTCCGCCTCGGCGGCCGGATCGTGGCGCGCGCCGACGCCGCGCGCGCCGCGGCCGACACGGAGATCGCCGAGCGCGTCGTGGAGTTCGCGCAGGCGCAGCACGTGCTGCGCGCGCACGGGCGCACGGGTCGTGACGCGGGACTCGTCGACGGGATCCTGGTGCGGCACCGCGCCGCGTCCCGGGCGCTCATCGGCCGCATCGTCGCGGGGCTGGTCGCGTTCGGCACGGTCATGCGCGCCGCGCTCGTCGTGGCGCTCGTGCTCGCGGTCGACCGCGTCGGCGGCGGCCCGGTCGACGCCGGCCGCACGGTCGCGACGCTCGTGCTCGTCTTCCACGCCGCCGACCTCGTCGGCCAGGCGGCGGAGCTGGCCGTCGGGGTGCGCGCCGCGCGCCGCGATCTCGGCGCCGTCCGCCGGATCCTCGACGCCGCCCCCATCCCGGAGCGCCCGCTGGGCACGACGCTCCGGCCCGTCGGCGCCGACGTGGAGCTCGACGGCGTCTCCTTCTCCTACCCGGGATCCGCGACCCCGGCCGTCGCGGGCGTCGACGCCGCCCTGCCCGCCGGCCGCATGATCGCGCTCGTCGGCCCGTCCGGATCCGGCAAGACGACGATCGCCCGGCTCCTCGCCCGCGCCGCCGACGTGACCGACGGCGCCGTGCGGATCGGCGGGGTCGACGTGCGCGACATGGCGCTCGCCGACGTGGCCGCGTCCGTGTCCACCGTCTTCCAGGACGTGCACCTGCTCGCCGGCACGCTCGGCGACAACGTGCGCCTCGCGGATCCGGACGCGGACGACGCCGCCGTCACCGACGCGCTCCGCCGCGCCGGCCTGCCGCTCGGCGCCGGGCTCGACCTCGACACGCCCGTGGGCGAGGGCGGCCGGCAGCTGTCGGGCGGCCAGCGCCAGCGCGTGTCCATCGCCCGGGTGCTCATCGCGGACACGCCCGTGGTCGTGCTCGACGAGGCCACGGCGGCGCTCGACGCGGAGAGCGCCGCGGCCGTGGGCGAGGCGATCCGGCTCCTGCGCGGGCGCCGGACCCTGCTCGTGATCGCGCACCGGCTCGACACGATCCGCAGCGCCGACGAGATCCTCGTGCTCGACGGCGGCCGCCTCGTGCAGCGCGGCACGCACGACGCGCTCGCCGCCGAGCCGGGCGTCTACGCGCGGTTCCTCGCCGATCTCGAGGCGGCCGACGGCTGGCGGGTGCGGGCCCAGTACTCGTAGCGCGACGCGGGCTGGAAGCCGAGCCCGTCGTAGAGGGCGAGCGCGCCGTCGTTCTCGGCCACGACCTGCAGCCAGAGGTCGGTGATCCCCCGCTCGACGCCCGCGCCGACCACAGCTCCCATGGCCGCCCGCGACAGGCCGCGCCGCCGGGCCTCGGGGCGCGTCGCGACGGCGAACAGCCCGCCCCAGCGGCCGACGAGCGCGAGGCGCGCGGTGGCGAGCACGCGGTCGCCGTCGCGCACGGCGGCGTACACGGCCGGGCCGCGCGCGAGGATCCCGCGGGCGACGGCGAGCTCGGCGGTTCCGCCGCGCCCGTCGACGCTCCACCACGCGTCGAGCCAGGCGTCGTCGGGCGCGTCCGCGACCGTGAGCGCGAGCGCGAGCGCGAGCGCCGGATCCGCACCTCCCGCCTCCGCCAGCCGCGCCACCACCGCGCCGGCGTCGGCGACCTGCACGAGCGTCCGCGCCTCGGCGACGTAGCCGCGGGCGGTGAGCCGGGCGGCGAGGTCGGCGGGCTCCGACGCGGGCGACACCTGCACGCACGGGTCGATCCCGTGGCGGTCCGCGAACGCCTCGACCGCGTCGAGGGCAGCGTCCGTGTCGTCGACCGGGCCGGCCGGGAGCACGGAGTTCGCGCGCTTCGTCACGCCGCCCGCGGCGCGCAGGATCCAGCCGCCGTGCCGCTCGCGGTGCTCCGCTGGCCAGCCGCGGTCGGCGAGGTCGTCGAGGAGGGCGGCCGCGGCGCGCGCGTCCATGGCGCGCAGGGCCGCGGCGGATGCGGCGCCGAGGGCGTCGCCGCCCCGGGCGCCGCCCTCCGCGCTCACGCCAGGTCCCCCGCGTCCGCCGGCGCGCGCGACACCTCGTCGTCCGCATCCGCCGCCCGCAGCACGCGCAGCGCGTTGCCGCCCGCGAGCGCCCGCAGGTCTCCGTCCGACCAGCCCCGCTCGGCGAGCGCCGCGATCAGCGCCGGGTAGCACGACACGTCCTCGAGCCCGTCGGGAGTGCGGTCGATGCCGTCGTAGTCGCCGCCGAGGCCCACGTGCCGGGGTCCGGCGACCTCGCGGATCCGCTCCACGTGCCGCACGACGTCGGCGAGCGTCGCGCGCGGCCGCTCCCCCGGGCGGCGCGCGGCGACGGCCTGCACGCCCTCGTGGTCGCGCGGATCCACGCCCTCGGCCACGGCGAGCGCCAGCGTCTCGTCGTGCCACGCCGCCACCCGCGGCGACACGAACTGCGGGACGAAGGTCGCCATGCAGACACCGTCGTTCGCGGGGAGCGCGGCGAGCACATCGTCCGGCACGTTCCGCGGCACGTCGCACTCGGCGCGCGCCCCGGAGTGCGTGAACAGCACGGGACGGCGAGCGATCCGCAGCGCGTGCCGCATCACGTCGGCCGACACGTGCGAGAGGTCGACGATCATGCCGATCCGCTCCATCTCGGCGACCACGCGCTCGCCGGCCGGGCTCAGCCCGTGCAGCACGGGCGCGTCGGTCGCGGAGTCGGCCCAGGGCACGTTCGCGTTGTGGGTGAGCGTCATGTAGCGGACGCCGAGCGCCCGCATCGCCCGCAGCACGCCGAGGGATCCGCCGATCGAGTGGCCGCCCTCCATGCCGAGGAGCGATGCGATCCGGCCGGACGCGACGACGCGCTCCACGTCGTCGGCTGTCACGGCGAGCGCGAGCCGGTCCGGGTGCGCGGCGACGAGCCGGCGCGCCACATCGATCTGCTCCAGCGTGGAGCGCACCGGATCCACGTCCGGCAGGTCCGGCACCCACACCGACCAGAACTGCGCCGCCATGCGGCCGCGGTCGAGGCGCGGCAGGTCGGTGTGCAGGCCGGGCACGGCGTCCTCCACCGCGAGCCGGGCGAGCACGTCGTCGCCGACGGACGCGCCCCGGCCGCCCTCCCGCACCGCGCGCTCGCGGAGCGCCCAGGCGAGGTCGTCGTGGCCGTCGACGATGCCCTGCGCGTCGAGGATCCGGCTCACCCGGTCGGCGAGGGCGGCGCGGTCGGCCGGAGCGGCGCCCTCGGCGAGGCCGGCGGGGGCGGGTGCGTCCGTCATCCGCGGATCAGCGCCCGGTGCCGTCGACCGCGAGCGGCTCGATGGCCGCCAGCTCGTCGTCGGTGAGCGCCGGGGCGCCGGCCGCGGCCACGTTCTGCTCCAGCTGCTCCACGCTCGACGCGCCGATGAGCGCGCTCGTGATCCCGGGGTGCCGCAGCACCCACGTGAGCGCGAGCTGCGCGAGCGTCTGCCCGCGCCCCTCCGCCACGGCCTGCAGGCCGCGCGCCCGCTCCAGGTAGACGGACGAGACGGCGGACTCGTCGAGGAACCCGCTGGTCGCGGCGCGCGAGTCGGAGGGGATGGATCCGGACAGGTACCGGTCCGTGAGCAGCCCCTGCGCGAGCGGCGAGAACACGATGCAGCCGGATCCGGCCTCCTCCAGCACGGGCAGCAGCCCGCCCTCGACGTGCCGGTTGAACATCGAGTAGCTCGGCTGGTGGATGGTCAGCGGTACCTTGTGCTCGGCGAGCGCCGCCACGGCGCGCTCGGTCTGCTCGGGCGAGTAGTTGCTGATGCCGGCGTAGAGCGCCTTGCCCTGGTGCACCGCGGTCGCGAGCGCGCCCATGGTCTCCTCGATGGGCGTCTCGGGATCCGGGCGGTGCGAGTAGAACACGTCGACGTAGTCGAGGCCCAGGCGCCCGAGGCTCTGGTCGAGCGACGCGAGCATCGACTTGCGGGAGCCCCACTCGCCGTAGGGGCCGTCCCACATGAGGTAGCCGGCCTTGGAGGAGATGACGATCTCGTCGCGGTACGGGCGGAGGTCCTCCGCGAGGATCCGGCCGAACGCGGTCTCGGCGCTGCCGGGGGGCGGGCCGTAGTTGTTGGCGAGGTCGAAGTGCGTGATGCCGAGGTCGAACGCGCGGCGCACGATGGCCCGCTGGGTGTCGATCGGGCGGGCGGTGCCGAAGTTGTGCCAGAGGCCGAGGGAGAGCTCGGGGAGCTTCAGGCCCGAGCGGCCGGAGCGGCGGTACGGCATGGACGAGTAGCGATCGGGATGAGCGACGTAGGTCATCCGCCGAGCGTACCGAGGGAGGCCGCCGCACCCGCCCGCCGCGACCGCCCCGACCGCCCCGCGCGGCCCGGGCGGCCCGGGCGGCCGTCGCGCGGGGCGGACCCTCCACCCCCTGTCCGCTGGCGACAAGCCCCTAGGCGACCGGCGGGCGATGGCCTTCACTGAGACGGTGCACACCATCCACTACGCCGACGGCCGCTACCTGACGGGCGACGACATCGCCAGCGCCGTGGTGGAGTGCGCGCAGGCGCTCGCTCGGGAGGGCACCGCCGCCGCGACCGTCGAGGTGCCCGTGCGGCTGCCCGAGGGCGGGGTGGGCACGATCGAGATCCTCATCGGGCCGGCCAGCCAGATCGTGGTGGAGCCCGCGGGCTCGTCCGACGACGAGCTGCGCGACACCGACGCCGTGGAGCGGATCCGCGCCCGCACCGTCCGCGCCCGCCAGTCGCAGTCGGGCACGAGCGTCAGCGCCGACCGGCAGGACGGCACGGCCGTCCCGGGGCTCGAGGACCTGGACTAGGCGCACGCGTCGGCAGCCGCGGCGGCACCGGCGCCGGCAGCCGCACGAGCGCGGGAGGATGGATCCGTCCCCACCCGCACCGACGCGAGGAGCCCCATGTCCGACACCGCCGTCCCCTCCGCCCTCCTGCACCTCCGGGCGTCCGGCGTCTCGCTGGTCCTCGACCTCGTCGACGGCCGCCTCCCCGCCGTCGTGCACTGGGGCGCGGACCTCGGCGAGACGACCGCGGCCGACCTCGAGACCCTGGTGCTCGCGTCCGTCGAGCCGATCGTGGGCAGCATCGCGGACACGCCCGTGCGGCTGTCGATCCTGCCCGAGGCGCACACGTCGTGGATGGGCAAGCCCGGCCTCGAGGGGCACCGCGACGGCGCCGACTGGTCGCCGATGTTCCGCGTCACGGCCGCGACGGTCGTCGGCTCGCCGCTGCCGTCGGGCGTCGACGGCCGGCCCGGATCCGCGTCCGCCGGCCCCGCGCTCGTGCACGTCGACGCGGTCGACGACGCCGCGGGACTCGCGCTCGCGATCGACGTCGAGCTGCTGCCCTCCGGCCTCGTGCGGATGCGCGCCGAGGTCCGCAACCTGCGCGACGGCCTCTACTCCGTCGGCGCCCTCCAGCTCGCGCTGCCGCTCCCGGCCGAGGCCCGCGAGATCCTCGACTTCGCCGGACGCTGGGGCCTCGAGCGCACGCCGCAGCGCCGGGAGCTGGTGGTGGGGATCCACGAGCGCGAGGGCCGCAAGGGCCGCACCGGCCCCGACGCCGCGACCCTCCTCTCCGTCGGCACGCCCGGCTTCGGCTTCCGCCACGGCGACGTGCGCGGCGTCCACGTCGCGTTCAGCGGCAACCACCGCCACTACGCCGAGCGCCTCTCCACCGGCCGCCAGGTGATCGGCGGCGGCGAGCTGCTCCTGCCCGGCGAGGTGCGCCTCGCCCGCGACGAGTCCTACGCGAGCCCGTGGGTCTACGCCGCGTACGGGCACGGCCTCGACGATCAGGCCGCCCGCTTCCACCGCTTCCTTCGCGCCCGGGACTCCCACCCGCGCCGCGACCGGCCCATGACGATCAACGTGTGGGAGGCCGTCTACTTCGACCACGACCTCGCGCGCCTGCAGGACCTCGCGGATCGCGCCGCCGCGCTCGGCGTCGAGCGCTACGTGCTCGACGACGGCTGGTTCCGCCACCGCCGCGACGACCACGCCGGGCTCGGTGACTGGTACGTCGACGAGGCCGTGTGGCCCGACGGGCTCGACCCGATCATCGACCACGTCACGGGCCTCGGCATGGAGTTCGGCCTCTGGTTCGAGCCCGAGATGGTGAACGAGGACTCCGACCTGGCCAGGGCGCACCCCGAGTGGATCATGGCCACCGGCGGCCGCCTCCCCCGCCGGGCCCGCGACCAGCAGGTGCTCGACCTCGTGATCCCCGAGGCGTACGCGTACGTGCTCGAGCGGATGACGGCGATCCTCACCGCCCACGACATCGCCTACGTCAAGTGGGACCACAACCGCGACCTCGTCGACGCCGGGGTCCACCCGCGCGGCGAGGCGGGCGTGCACCGGCAGACGCTCGCGGCGTACCGCCTCATGGACGAGCTGCGGGCGCGCTTCCCCGGCCTCGAGATCGAGGCGTGCGCGTCCGGCGGGGCCCGCGTCGACCTCGGCGTGCTCGAGCGCACCGACCGCGTGTGGGTCTCCGACTGCATCGACCCGCTCGACCGCCAGCAGATGATGCGCTGGACCATGCAGCTCCTCCCGCCGGAGCTCCTGGGCTCGCACATCGCCTCGGGCGTGAGCCACACCACCGGCCGTGCGCACCGCCTCGCGTTCCGCGCGGGCTCGGCGCTGCACGGCCACCTCGGCATCGAGTGGGACCTCGCGCAGGCCACCGACGAGGAGAACGCCGACCTCGCGGCGTGGATCGCCCTCTACAAGGAGGAGCGCGCGCTGATGCACACGGGCACGGTCGTCCGCGCGGACGAGAGCGACCCGACGCTGCTGGTCCACGGCGCCGTGGCGCTGGACGCCGCTTCCGCGCTGTTCTTCCTCGCGTCGATCGGCCGCTCCGAGGTCTCCCCGCGCGGCCGCTTCCTGCTGCCGGGCCTCGATCCCGACCGCCGCTACCGCGTGGAGCCCGTGCGCGTCGGCACCCCCGAGCCCGGCTTCACGGCCCCGGCCTGGTGGGACGGCGTCGAGCTGACCGGCCGCGCGCTGGCCGCATCGGGCCTGCACGCGCCGGCGATGCTGCCCGAGTCGATCGCGATCCTGCGGGTGACGGCGGTCTGAGCCGCGAGGACGTCAGGCGCTCGGCGCCTGCTCCCCCGGCTCGTCGCTCCACGCGCGGCCGACCGTGAGGCCCTCGCCGTCGGGCGCGAGGTCGACCCGCACGGCGTCGCCGTCGCGGATGTCGCCCGCGAGCAGCTCGCGCGCGAGGCGGTCGTCGATCTCGCGCTGCATCAGCCGGCGGAGCGGGCGCGCGCCGTACAGCGGGTCGTGGCCGCGCTCGGCGAGCCAGCGGCGGGCATCCGGGGTGACGCCGAGCGTGAGCCGGCGCTCCGACAGCCGCACGCCGAGGCGGTCGATGTAGAGCTCCACGATCTGGCCGAGGTCCTCCAGCGACAGCGTCTGGAACACCACGATGTCGTCGAGCCGGTTCACGAACTCCGGCTTGAACGTCTGGCGCACGAGCTGCTGCACGGCCTGCTCGCGCTGGTCGAGCGGCAGCGACGTGTCGCTGATGAACTGCGAGCCGAGGTTGCTGGTGAGCACGAGGATCACGTTGCGGAAGTCGACCGTGCGCCCCTGGCCGTCGGTGAGCCGGCCGTCGTCGAGCACCTGCAGCAGCACGTCGAACACCTCGGGGTGCGCCTTCTCGACCTCGTCGAGCAGCACCACGGAGTACGGGCGGCGGCGCACGGCCTCGGTGAGCTGGCCGCCCTGCTCGTAGCCGACGTACCCGGGGGGCGCGCCCACCAGCCGCGAGACGGCGAACTTCTCGCCGTACTCGCTCATGTCGATGCGGACCATGGCCTTCTCGTCGTCGAACAGGAACTCGGCGAGCGCCTTCGCCAGCTCCGTCTTGCCGACGCCCGTGGGCCCGAGGAACAGGAAGGACCCGGTGGGCCGGCCCGGGTCGGAGATGCCGGCGCGCGTGCGGCGCACCGCATCCGCGACCGCCCGCACGGCCGGCTTCTGGCCGATGAGCCGCTTGCCGAGCTCCTGCTCGAGGTGCAGCAGCTTCTCGGTCTCGCCCTGGAGCAGCCGGCCGACGGGGATCCCCGTCCAGGCCGCCACGACCGCCGCGATGTCCTCGGCGGTCACCTGCTCGTTCACGAGCCGGTCCTCCGCCGACGGCACCGACTCGGCGGCCTCCGCCTGCGCGACCTCGCGCTCGATCACCGGGATCTCGCCGTAGAGCAGGCGCGACGCCTTCTCCAGGTTCCCCTCGCGCTGGGCCCGCTCGGCGCGGATCCGCAGCTCGTTCAGCTCGTCCTTCAGCTTGCCGACGCGGTTGACGCTCGCGCGCTCCGCCTCCCACCGCCGCTGCAGGTCGCCGAGGGACGCCTCGCGCACGGCGATGTCCTCGCGGAGCTTCTCCAGCCGCGCCTTCGACGCCTCGTCCTTCTCGCGCTTCAGCGCCAGCTCCTCGAGCTTCATGCGGTCGACCGCGCGCCGCAGCTCGTCGATCTCGACGGGCGACGAGTCGATCTCCATCCGGAGCCTGGACGCGGACTCGTCGATGAGGTCGATGGCCTTGTCGGGCAGCTGGCGGGCCGGGATGTAGCGGTTCGAGAGCGACGCCGCCGCGACGAGGGCCGCATCCGTGATGGGCACCTGGTGGTGCGCCTCGTACCGGCCCTTGAGCCCGCGGAGGATCGCGACGGTGTCCTCGACGCTCGGCTCGCCGACGTACACCTGCTGGAACCGGCGCTCGAGGGCCGCGTCCTTCTCGATGTACTGGCGGTACTCGTCGAGCGTGGTGGCGCCGATGAGGCGGAGCTCGCCGCGCGCGAGCATGGGCTTCAGCATGTTGGACGCGGCGACGGATCCCTCGCCGCCGCCCGCGCCCATGAGCGTGTGCAGCTCGTCGACGAACGTGATGACCTCGCCGTCGGCGTCGTCGATCTCCTTGAGCACGGCCTTCAGCCGCTCCTCGAACTCGCCGCGGTACTTGGCGCCCGCGACGAGCGCCGCGAGATCCAGCGAGACGAGCTGCTTGCCCTTGAGCGAGTCGGCCACGTCGCCCGCGACGATGCGCTGCGCGAGGCCCTCCACCACGGCGGTCTTGCCGACGCCGGGCTCGCCGATGAGCACCGGGTTGTTCTTGGTGCGCCGCGTGAGCACCTGGCTGATGCGCCGGATCTCCGCGTCGCGTCCGATGACCGGGTCGAGCTTGCCGCTCTTCGCGATCTCGGTCAGGTTCACCCCGTACTGCTCGAGCGCGGTCTTCGCGTTCTCGTCGGTGACGGGTGCGCCCTGCATGTTGGCCACTGCGTTCCCTTCGGTCGTACTTGAGTCGTGCTGACTCAAGTTTACTTCGGGAGCGGACCCAGCGCCAGCGGACGGCGGTCACTCCCCCAGGCGCAGGGACCCCACGACCTCGGCGACGCGCGCCCGGGCGTCGGGCCCGAGGCCGCGGACGGGTCGCGGGAGCGGGTCGTCGCCGACGAGGCCGAGCTGCGCGGCGATCGCGGAGATCACGCGGTAGCTGCCGTGCGCGGCGAAGAGGTCCCACACCGGGCGCAGCCGATCCGACTCCGCGCGCGCCGCCGCGTGATCGCCCGCCCGCACGGCGCGCGTGATCGCCGACACCGGGCCGGGAAGCGTGCCGCCGACGGCGGAGTACCAGGCGTCGCAGCCCGCGATCAGGCCGGCCGCGCCGAGCGCGTCGCCGGACACGCCCACGGTGACCGAGCCGGGGATCCGATCCCGGATGGCTCGCACATGCGCGGCCGCCGCCGCGGGGTCGGCCGGGACGCCGGGGATCTTGATCGAGGCGACGTGCGGGAGCCGGGCGATGGCCGCGTAGAGATCGAGCGTGAACCGCACGTGCGTGGTGCCCGGGTTGTCGTAGACGACGAGCGGCACGGACAGGTCCGCGGTGACGTCCTCGTAGAGGCCGAGCACCTCGTCGTCCGTGAGCGCCTGGTACGTCACGGGCGCCAGCAGCACCGCGGCGGCACCCGCCTGCTGCGCATCCTCGGCGAGGGCCAGGACGTCGGACGTGCGCAGCGCCCCGATGCCGACGATCACGGGCACCTGATCCGCGTGCAGGACGGCGGCGGCCGCGACCCGCCGGCGCTCGTCGCGGTCGAGGTACATGTAGGACCCCGTCGACCCGAGCGCGGCGATGGAGTCGACGCCGGCGGCGACCAGCCGCTCCACCAGGCCCGCGAAGGCGGCCTCGTCGACGGCGCCGTCGCGCAGCGGGGTGAGGGGGAAGGCGCTGTGACCCGTGAGCATGGCGTGTCCGATCGGTCGACGACGGGGGATCCCGCCACGGTAGCGCCGCGTGCGGGACGGCCGAGCCCGGGGTCGCGCTCAGGCCGCGGCGGTGCGGGTGATGCTGGCGCCGGGCGCGGCAGCATGCGCGACGGCGACCGCGGCGGCGACGTCCTCCGTCACCATGTCGGCGTTCGCCATCGCGCCCGCCATGGTGCCCGCGGCCATGGCGACGGGCACGTTCGCGGATCCGCTCGACGCGTTGCCGGCGATGAGCAGGCCGGGCACGCTCGTGCGGCCCATCGGATCCGCCGCCACGAACGGACCCCAGGGCGTCTCCTCGGTCGCGGCGCCGAGCGCGCGGGCGAACCCGTCGCGGGGCGCGACGCCGGGCATCGCGAAGAGCGAGTCGAGCGGGAGGACCCGGCCGTCGGCGAGCTCGACGCCCTCGAGCGCGCCGCGCTCGCCGAGCACGCGCGTGACGACCGCCTCCTCGATGCGGATCCCGCGGGCGTCGAGCCCGGCGCGCGTCGCGGCGTCGATCTCGAGCGGCCGGCCGTCCGCCGTCCCGCCCGCGACGAGGAAGGTGATGTCGGCCGACCACTGGCGCAGCATCTGCACGTGGTGGAGGCTGCCGGGCCCGGTCGCGAGCACGCCGATGCGTCGGTCGCGCACCTCCCAGCCGTCGCAGTAGGGGCACACGACGACGCCCGCGCCCCAGTGCGCGGCGAGGCCGGGCACCTCGGGCAGGACGTCGGCGAGGCCGGTCGCGAGGATCACGCGGCGGGCGCGCACCTCGGCGCCGCTGTCGAGGCTCACGCGGAAGCGCGGGCCGGCGGGATCCTCGATCGCCGCGATCCCCTCGACCCGCCCGTCGAGCACGACGCCGCCGTAGCCCTCGATCTCGCGGCGCCCCTCCGCGAGGAGCTGCCGCGGCGGCTTCCCGTCGTGGCCGAGCACGCCGTGCATGTGCGCGGCGACCGCGTTGCGCGGCTGGCCCGCGTCCACGACGAGCACGCTCCGGCGGGCCCGCGCGAGCATGAGCGCCGCGCTCGATCCCGCGGCGCCGCCGCCGACGACCACCGCGTCCCACTCGTGCCGGCCGTCGATCCCTCGTGTGATGTCCATGGATCGAGCCTCGCGGACCCGGGCGCTCGGCGCACGGCTCCTTGCGGGATCAGCAAGGCGGAGCCGCCTGTCGCGGCCGCCGACCTCAGCGCAGGAGCGCCTCGATGCGCCGCAGCACGTCGTCGGGCGACGGCAGCGCGCGCATCTCCGCGGCGACGGCCGCGGCGGCCGCGCGCGGGGTCGGATCCGCGAGCATCGCCCGGATCCGCGCCGCGATCTCGTCCGGCGTCGCGCGCGCGTCGAGCATCGCGCCCGCCCCGAGCTCCCGCACCCGCTCGCCGTTGGGGAGCTGGTCGGCGCCCAGCGGCAGCACGAGCAGGGGCACGCCGTGCGCGAGCGACTGCGTCATGGTGCCGGATCCGCCGTGCGACACGACGAGGTCGGCCATGTCGAGCACGCCGTCATGCGGCACGTACCGCTCGAGCCGCACGTTCTCGCCCGACACCGCGAACCCGGCCGGGTCGATGTCGGGCCCGGTCGTGACCAGCGCGCGCACGGGCAGCGACTCGAGGGCCTGGATGATCCGCGGCAGCAGGTCGCCCGACGCCCTGTTGAAGATCGTGCCGAGGGTCGCGTAGACGCGGTGCTCCTCCTCGCCCGCCGCGAACCAGGCCACGGCGGGATGGTCGCGGTCCGGCCGCGGGGCCTCCGGGCCCATCCGGGTGACGGGCGAGCGGCGCTCGCGGACGCGGCGGAACGACGCGGGGAACGGGATCACGGCGAGCTGCCCGTCGATCACGCGCAGCTCGGGGTCGGGCGCCAGTCCGACCTCCGCACGGAAGCCCTGCATGGGCTCGCGGAGCTGCTCGATCCACCCCTCGGGCGCGGTCGCGAACACCTCGACCACGACGCACGGGATGCCGACGCGCTCGGCCGCGACCATGGCGCCGAAGTCCTGCCCGTCGCAGACGACGACGTCGGCCGGCCAGGCGGACGCGATCCCCGAGACGGCGTCCCGCGCCTCCCGGCCGGTGGGCCCGAGGAAGTACGGCGCCACGTTCCGCAGCACCCCGGACGCGGCGACGGGCGTCAGGACGCCGGTGCCGTCCTCCCGCCAGCTCGGCTGCGCGGTCGACGGCATGGTCGACACCTCGCGCGGGTGGAGGTGGTCGAAGCCGGTCTCGTCGAGCACGACGGACCGCGCTCCGCAGAGGGCCGTCTCGTGGCCCGCCGCCGCGGCCGCGTGCGCGAGGGGCATCAGCGGCCCGAGGTGGCCCCGGCCGCGCGCGAACGAGAAGAGGATGCGCGCGGGGCGGCGGGATCGGGTCGCGGTCGTCGTCATGCGGTCGGGCTCCTCCGGGTCGGCCGATGCCGGTTCGGACCCGACGGGGATCGGGAGTCGGGGCGGGCCGCGGGGATCCGGCGCGGACCGCATGGCGTGCCGGCAGCGGGAACGAGGATCGTGGCACGCCGTCGCCCGCCCGCGGCGACCGTGCCCACAGACGGGTCCGCGTCGCGTGCGCATCCGCCTGCGCACCCGCGGACCTGCGCACCCGCGCACCCGCGGACGCCGGACGCGCGAGGGGCGCGGAGCATCCGCCCCGCGCCCCGCGACGCCCCTGCGGATCAGCCCGCGGCGACCGCCATCTCGTTCGGCGTGACGTCGAGGGTCGTGCTCGAGCGCACCTCGCCCGTCGTGAGGTCCACCGCGTGCACCTCCTGCGCGGCCGGCTCCGTGACGTACCCGATGCCGTCGGCGACGACGATCGCGGGGTGCGGGTCCTGCCACTCGACCGGGCTCTCCCATGCGTCCATGACGGGGAAGGAGCCGGTCAGCTCGCCGGTCGCGGGGTCGAGCACGTGGATCGCGCCGTCCGAGCCCATGATGTAGGCCATGTCGTCCGGGCCGCGCGCGACGTCGCGGAACGTGTAGCCGACGCCCTCCGGCAGGTCGACGAGGCGGAGGGTCCCCGCCTCGGTGTCGATCAGGGTCACGGCCTCGAGCAGGTAGCCCTCGGCGTCGCGGTCGGACTTGTAGTCGCCGACGATGATCGGGCTGGTCTCGCTCACGTAGGCGTTGCCCATGCGGCCGTACGGCTGGTCGGGCGCGGTGAGCTTGGTGATCTCGCCGTCGTCGTAGACGAGCGCGCCGTCCTCGCAGCCGAACACCACGACCTCGCCGGCCGCGGTGCCCTCGCCGTGGACGCCGGGGCACTGGTCGCTCTGCGCGACGACCGCGCCGGACGCGTCGCGGACCTCGATGCCGTTCCGGCCGTCCGCGTTCCCGACGGTGGTGAGGAACGTGCCGTCCTCGAGCACGATCGAGACGCCGTGGTGCGCCTCGACGCCCGCGATCGTCTCGGTCTCGGGCATGCCGTCCGTGGTGGCGAGGGCCGCGGTGTCGAAGACCGTCGTGTCGCTCGTGCCGTCGGCGTAGAGGATCGTCTTGCCCGCGTGCCGGACGACGTGGCCGGGGGTGTCGGCCGCGAAGACCGTGTCCGTCAGCTCGGGCTCGTCGCCGGTGCCGGCCGCGGTGTCGAGCACCTGGAAGCCCTCGCTCATGGTGACCATGACGTGCCGGTCGTCGCCCGCGGGATTGAGGCGGGTGAACTCCTCGGAGGCGAGGTCGGCGACGGTCTCGAGCGTCTCGCCGTCGAGGACGAGGATGCCGCCCTCGTACGCGACGGCGAGGCGGGGGCCGGCTGCCTGACCGGATCCGGCCGCGGCGCCGGAGGACGGGGAGCCCTCCGGGGCGGGGGTGGAGCAGGCCGCGAGCGTCGCGGCGAGACCCAGGGTGACGGCGGCGATGCCGGTCCGTCGGAGTCGGGGGGTGCGCATGGTGGTTCCTTCTGTGTGGGAGGGATCGCGGGCGCTCAGGGGGAGAGCCCGGTGGCGATGCGCTGCGTGTTCACGCGCATCATGGCGAGGTAGTCGGGGGCGCCGCCCTCGGGTCCCGTGAGGGACTCCGTGAACAGCTCGACCACCTCCACGCGGATGTCGGCCTCGCTCGCGAGCGCCTGCACGAGGCGGTCGGGTTGCGAGGACTCCGCGAAGATCGTGGGGACGCCGGTCTGCTCGACCGCGTCGACCAGGTCGGCGAGGTCGCTGGCGGAGGGCGCGGCGAGGGTGGTGCCGCCGGGGATCACGGCGCCGACGACCTCGAAGCCGAAGCGGTCGGCGAGGTACCCGAAGACGTGGTGGTTGGTGACGAGGGCGCGGCGCTCGGCCGGGATCGCGCCGAACGCGGCCGTCATCTCGGCATCGAGCGCCTCCAGCTCGCCGCGGTAGGCGGCGGCCTGGCCGGCGACCACGTCCGGATCCACGCCCTCGATCCCGGCGACCACGGGCTCCAGCGCGTCGACGACGTCGACCATGCGGGCGGGATCCGTCCAGAAGTGCGAGTCGGGCATGCCCTCCGCGTCGCCCTCGGCGTAGTCGAGCACCTCGATGGCATCGCCCGCGACGAAGCTCGGCACGTCGGCGTCGGACGCCGCGTCGAGGTGCTGCTGCAGCCCCTCCTCGAGGCCGAGGCCGTTGGAGACGACGAGGTCGGCCGAGCGGAGGCGGGCGGCCTCCTGCGCGGAGATCTCGAAGGAGTGCGGATCCGCGTCCGGCTTCATCAGCGTCACGACCCCGGCCTCGTCGCCCACGAGCTCCTCGACGACGTCGCCGAGGATGTTGGTGGAGACGTAGACGGTCGGGCGATCGTCGCCCGCGGTCGCGCAGCCGGTGAGGGCGAGGGCGGTCGCGGCGGAGGCGGCTGCCGCCGCGAGGGCGGCGGGCAGGCGCCGGGCACGCGCGCTCATCGGCCCGTCTCCGCGGTGAAGGCGGGCTCCGCCTGCGTGTCGAATGTGCGCGAGACACGGGCGCCGTCCGCGAAGTCGATCTCGTGCAGCCGCCGCTCGACCGGGCCCGCGAGGTAGGCGCGCTGCTGGTCGGCGACGAGGGTCGGGATCCGCCCGGCCGCCAGCGAGTCGGCGACGAGCGGGCCGGTGTCGGCGATCACGGCGCCGTCGGCCCCGGACAGCACGAGCACGCGGCCGTCGCGGGTGAGGGCGAGCAGGTGCTCGTCGGTGTCGTCGACCGCGGTCACGTGCACGAGCGGAGACGGCGCCGGGAGCAGCCGCCAGGAGCGCTCGCGGGTGTCGAGCAGCCAGATCCCCTGGTCCCCGGCGAGGGCGGCGACCGTCGGCCGGCCCTCGCGGTTGTCGAACGACGTGGCGGCGGGGGCCGTCGTGCCGTCGGGGTACGGGATCCGCTCGACGGTCAGCTCCTCGCCGTCCACGCTCGCGAGCAGGGCGCCGTCGGAGCAGCCGATCACGGCGCCGACGCGCGTCGTGATGGTGCCGGCCGCGTCCGGGCACGCCTCGACGAGGCCCGTGCGCGCGCCGTCGGCCGTGTATCCGGCCACCGTCGCGTCGGCGCCCCGGCCCTCGGTGACGAGCGCGAGGGACCCGACGGGCACGACCATGCCGGGGCCGGGCTCGCCGTCGAGGCGGAACCGCTCCTCCACCTCGCCCTTCGCGAGCGCCTCGGTGTCGAGCAGCACGGCCTCGCCCGATTCGGGGAAGAAGAGGCCCGTGCCGCCCGTGGTGGAGAGGTTGGTGGTCGCGACCGTCGCGGTGCCGGCACCCTCGACCGTGCCCAGGAGGCGCGGATCCGCCCGGTAGTAGTGGAAGTGGTCCACGTGGTCCCAGGTCCAGACGCCGCTGTCGACGATCTCGACGCCCGCGTCGGTCTGCGCGAAGAGGTACCGGCCGTCGGTGTCCATCGCGGCGGGGGCGCCGACGCTGCCGAGCTCGGCGACCGATCCGTCGAGGAGGTCGAGGTGCGTGACGGCGCCGGCCGGGTCGATGGACGTGAGGCCGAGGCGGGGCTCCGACAGCTCGGCGGCACCGGAGACGGCGCCGTGCCCCTCCCCCTGGTCGTCGGCGGTCGGATCCGCGGTCGGCGCCGCGGCGGGCGCGGTCGAGCAGGCGGTGAGGGCGAGCGCGAGGCCGGCCAGGAGTGCGGGAGCGGTGGTGCGGGGGCGCACGGGGTCCTCTCGGTGGGGTGGATGGCAGGGTCGCGGCGGTCGTCCGCCGCGGAGGTCAGGGGGCGGGGGCGGTGGATCCGGCGGACGGGCCCGCGAGGACCGGGTCGAGGGCGGCGGCGCGGGCGGCGTCATCGTGGTCCCCCGCACCGGGCGCGCCCCTGCTCCCCCGGCCCCGCGCGCGCAGCGCCGTGACGGCCGCCCGCGCCACGCCGGAGAGCGCGGCCACGGCGATGGCGGTGGCCGCCACCGACGCCCCGGCCGCGGTCGCCGCGTGCCACGACACGAGCAGCCCGACGAACACGGAGGCGATGCCGAGCACGGCGGCGAGGGCCATCCGGGTCGGGATCCGCGCGGTCCAGTGCCCCGCGGCGACGGCCGGCGCGAGCAACAGGCCGACGACGAGCAGGGATCCGACCGCCTGGTACGACGCGACGACCGCGAGCGTCACGAGCCCCACGAGCGCGGCCTGCGCCGAGCGCGGGCCGAGGCGGAGCACGGCGGCGATGCGCGGATCCAGCGCGAGCGCCACGAGCGGTCGGTGGAACGCCCACGCGACGCCGAGCCCCACGACCGCGGCGCCGGCCAGCAGGGCGATGTCGACGGGCGCGATGGCGAGGATGTCGCCGAAGAGGATCGAGGTCGCGTCGGTGGCGAAGCTGCCCGAGTGCGAGACCACGACGACGCCGAGGGCGAGCATCGCGACGAAGAGCAGGCCGATGCTCGTGTCGTAGGAGAGCCGGCCGCGGCGCTGGAGGGCGGCGATCCCCAGGCTCATCGCGACCGCGCTCAGCGCGCCGCCGACGAGCACCGGCAGGCCCAGCACCGTGGCGAGCGCGACGCCGGGCAGCATCCCGTGCGCGAGCGCCTCGCCGAGGAACGCCATGCCGCGGATGACGACCCACGTGCCCACGACGCCGCAGAGGATCGCGACGAGGGCGCCGCCGAGGAGGGCGCGCTGGAGGAAGTCGAGCGCGAACGGCTCGAGTATTCCGCGGGTGAGGAAGGGCACGATCCCCGACCGTAGTCGAGAATGAGAACGCTTATCAAATGCGTAGGATCGGAGCGTGCCCCCTCCTCCACCCGCCGTCGTCCTCCGCGGGATCCGCGTCGACTTCGGCGACCGGCGCGCGCTCGATGACGTCGACCTCGACCTCCCGGCCGGGGCCGTGACGGTGATCGCCGGCCCCAACGGCGCCGGCAAGTCGACCCTCCTCGAGGTCGTGGTCGGGACCCGCGCGCCCGCCGCCGGGACCCGGTCCGCCGCGGATCGCGTGGCCTTCGTGCCGCAGCGCGCCGCCGTCTCGGACCGGTTGCCCGTCACCGTCCGCGACGTCGTGACGGTCGGCGCGTGGGGTCGATCCGGGAGGTGGCGACGCCTCGACGCGGACGCCCGCCGGGCGGTCGACGACGCGCTCGACCGCCTCGGCCTGATCCCCCTCGCCTCGCAGGGATTCGCCGCGCTGTCGGGCGGGCAGCGCCAGCGGGCGCTGCTCGCGCAGGGGCTGGCGCGCGGCGCCGACCTGCTGCTCCTCGACGAGCCGACCACCGGCCTCGACGCCGCGAGCGCCGCGCGGATCCGCGCGATCATGCGCGCGGAGGCCGACCGCGGGATCGCGGTGGTCGCCGTCTCGCACGACCCGGCGGTGCTGGCCGAGGCGGACCGGGTGGTGCGGCTCGAGGACGGTCGCGTGGTCGGGGACGAGGCGCGCTGAGCGGCGCGCCTCGCCTGCTCCCGGCTCCCGGCGGCGCCCGCCTCAGTGCCGGTGCTCGGTGTCCCAGGCGGGGAACGGATCCGCGTACGCGCGCCACGCGTCCGGCCCCGCGACCAGCTCGGCGGGCTCCAGGAGGCAGGCCCCGAGGATCCGGTCGAGCGCCTCGCCGTCGAGCCCCTCCCCCACGAAGGCGATCTCCTGGCCCGCGGGCGACTCCGGATCCCAGCTCGGCATGCCGGTCGGGTCGAGGCTCAGCACGTCGCCTGCCGTCGACCACTGGCCGACCGTCTCCGGCCGGCTCGCGAGGCGCACGAGCCCGCGCGACCGCACGATGCGCCCCGCCGGTCCCGGCACGAGCTCGCACGCGACGGCCCGGCGCAGGCGGCCGGGGTGGAACGGGCGCGGATCCCGGAAGACGTGCACGCCCATCGGCGCCGCCTGATCCGACGGCCCGTCGGGCGCGGCCAGCACCGCGAGCCGCGCCGGCAGCCGCCCCGCCAGCGCCACCTGCCAGCCCATGCCCGCCGCGAGGCGCCGCACGCGCTGCCGGGCGATCCGCACGGGCACCGGCACGAGGGCGTCGCGGTCGCCGTGCGTGACGATCCGGGCGTCGGGCGCGAGCAGGCCGACCAGCGCGACGACGCGTCGGGCGTCGGCGGTCGGCCGCTCCGGATCCAGGTCCGCGAGCACCACGACGCTCGCGCACTCCAGCCGCCCGGCGAGGCGCTCGCCCGCGTCGAACGGGGCCGCGTCGTCGTCGCGCGGGTCGAGCAGCACGTCGCGGATCTCGGCGACCGAGGAGACGGCCACGACGTCGAGCACGCCGATGGGCGTGGATCCGGGATGCCGCGCCTCCACCACGTGCTCCAGGACCAGGGCGACCTCGAGCGGATCCGCGGCGGGCTCGAGCGCGACGACCGCGAGGCCGCGGCGGCCGTCGTCGACGTCCGCGATCAGCCCCTCGGCGAGCTCGGCGCCGAGCCGGCCGCTGTCGCCGTCGGGCGCCTCGACGACCTGCGGATCCGCGGCCTCGGGCGATCCGGTGACGGCGGCGGCCACTCGCGAGGCGGCGCGCAGGGTGCTCGCCGAGACGAGGGTCACGGCCAGGCCGCCGCGCGTGACGGGAGGGATGGCGTTCGGGTGGGCGTCCATCCGCCCAGCTTAGAAGAGAACGGTTCTCATCAAGCACCGGGAGGGCATCCGGGGCGGCGACCGGCGGGGCGGCCGGTGTCCCCGGCGCGACCTAGGCTGCGGGAGGGGGACGACGACAGGGAGACGCATGGCCGACGACAGGGATCCGCAGCGCGCCGACGAGGGCTCCGCGCCCGGCACCGAGCCGCTCGAGGCCGTGCGCTTCGGGCTCGACGGGTGGGTGCTCGAGGTCGACCTCGACGAGGCCGACGCCCGCGCGCTCCGGTCGACGCTCGCGCCCTACGCCACGGCCGGGCGGCGCACCACCGTGACGGTGACGCCCGTGGCGGATCCCCCGCCCGTGTCCTCCGGCGCGAGCCCGGCCGCGACGGGCGAGCGCGCCGCCGCCCGCGCCTGGCTCGAGGCGAACGGCCACCGCATCGGCACCCGCGGCCGCATCTCCGCCACCCTCATGACCCTGTACCGCGCGCGCGACGGGCGCTGACCGGCGCGACCCACGTGGCGGGCGCGACCCGTCCGGGCACGATGGAGGCGTGAGCGCCGCCGACCCCCGCCTGTTCCCCGTACTCCCGCGCCTCGAGGGCGAGCGCGCGGTCCTCCGCCCCTTCACCCCCGCCGACGTCGAGGCGATGGGGCCGATCCTCGCCGACCCCGACGTGATACGCCTCACCGGATCCGCGCACACGAGCGCCGAGGTCGCCGAGATGGCCGGGCGCCCTGAGCTCGACGACCGCACGCGCACCTGGTACGCGACGCGCGCCGACCAGCCCGACCGCCTCGACCTCGCGCTCGTCGACCGCGCGACCGACGCGTGCGTGGGCGAGGCCGTGCTCAACGAGTGGAGCCCCGAGGACCGCAGCGCGAACCTCCGCATCCTCATCGGCCCCGCCGGCCGCGACCGCGGGCTGGGTTCGGAGGCCGTGCGCCTCCTGGTCGACCACGCGTTCGCCGCGACCGACCTCGCGCGCATCTCCCTCGAGGTCCTGGACGTCAACCCCCGCGCCAGCCGCGTCTACGCGCGCGCGGGCTTCGTCGAGGAGGGCCGGCTCCGCGCGGCCTTCCGGTTCGACGGCGAGCCGGTCGACGTGATCGTGATGGCGGTGCTGCGGTCGGATCGGCGGGGCTGATCCGGCCTCGTCCCGGTCCCAAGGGGAGCGCGACGGGCGCGACCGGGCCGGGACGACGACAGCCGCCCGGGAGCCGCCCGCGCGCTGAATCCCGGAGATGCACCGCGCTGACGCGCCGACGGCCGGCGTCCCCGCGAGGGAGACGCCGGCCGTCGGTACGTGCGGATGGTCCGGTCAGCGACGCCAGGTCGGCGCGTGGCGCGTGAAGAGGGTCCAGCTGTGGTGCACGGTGTCGATCTGACCGAATCCGTCGACGAACTGGCCTTCGCAATTGGGGCTGGGGAAGCTGACGACGCTGGTGCCGTACTCCGACGGGATGAAGACATTCACGTGACTGTCGGTGTCGAGGTTGTTCCGGTAGTTCGGGAAGGTCTCGCAGTAATGGAAGCTCGGACGGTCGGCCCCGTTGACCCACTTGTTGCTGGGGCCCGCGACCATGAACGACTCGACGTTCTGCCCGCCGCGGGAGACCGGGGTCCAGTGCGTCGTGAACGTGTACATCTGGGTGGCGACCTTGGATTCCGTGGGGTCCCCGGCCGGGCTGGTGCTCACGGAGGACTCGGCGGCGTGGGTGGTCGACGGGGCCGCGGACGCCGGCGCGATGCCGAGGCCGACGGTGGCGGAGAGCGCGACGGCCGCCGCGGCGGCGACGGTCCCCGCTCGGCGGCGGAGGCGCGAGGGTCGGGTGGAGTGCGTGGTGGATGGCATGACGATGATGCTCCGTTCGTGGGTAGGAGATCAGAGGCTAAGCAGCCCGCCGATCCCGCGGACGGGCGCATCCACACCGAGCGGGTGATGGGGACTCTCGGCACCCACGCACCGCGGATGTGCATGCGCGCACGACCCGCGACGCCGCGCACGCGCCCCGCCGCGCGAGGCCGAGCTGGTGGAGGGACCGACCGCACCTCGTCGGCGGGTCGCGCTGACGGACGACGGCCGACGTCTCCGCGGGGGAGACGTCGGCCGTCGGTGCGTGCGGATCGTCCGGTCAGCGAGGAGCCGGCGCGTGGTGCGTGAAGAGCGTCCAGTGGATATCCCCCCTGTCGATCGGACCGCTTCCGCCGACCTTCGAGTAGTCGTAGCCGGTGCACGAGGGGCCGGAGTAGCTGGTGACGGTGGTGTTGAGGATCTGCGGCAGGACGATGCCCACGTTGCGGTAGTCAGTGATCTTGGGGTCATATCCGGGGTACGTGACGCATTCGTTGATGTCGTTGACGGCCAGCCCACCCGGCCTGACCGAGTAGCCCCGGATGCGGAAGGACCGGATGTTCTGCCCCCCGTCGGCGACCTTGACCCAGTGCGTCTGGAACACGAACCGGTACTGCGCGCCGGGCCACTTGGGCGCCGGTCCGGGCTTGGCTCCGGGGATGGTGATCTGGGAGGCGTCGGTGGGGGTGGACGCCGGGGCCGCGGCGGCCGTGGCTGCGGATGCCGGCGCGATGCCGAGGCCGAAGGTGGCGGAGAGCGCGATGGCCGCGGCGGCGGCGACGGTCCCCGCCCGGCGGAGGCGACGCGAGGATCGGGTCGAGGGCGCGATGGATGGCATGGCGATGGTGCTCCGTTCGTGTGTGGGTAGAGCGAGAGGTTAGGGAACCATCCCGATCCCGCGGGCGCGCCCATCCACAGCGAGCAGGCGCTGGGGACACCGCCGTACCCTTCCGTCTCGGATGTGCATGCGCGTTCGCGTACGCCGCGCACCGCGCCGGACGCATGCGCACCGCGAACGATCCGCGCCCGCCCCATCACGCACGACGCCCGCCGGCCGCGGATGCGGCGCGACGGGCGCGTGGTCGAGCGGGTGCGGCTAGCCGAGCGACACGGCCGTCCACGACACGGGCGGCAGCGTGATCGTGAGGGTGCCGTCCGTCAGCGACGCCGAGGCGTTCGGCGTGAGGCCCACGCGCTCGCGGTCCTCGAACGTGTTCTTCGCGTAGACGTCGTCGTCGTGGATCCCCACGGCCTCGAGCACCTCGGACACGGCGAGGCCGGCGACGTCGACCTCGATGGAGAGGGCCTCGGTCAGGCTGCGGTTCACGAGGAAGACCGCGGCGCGGCCGGTGGCCTCGTCGAAGGTCGCGACGGAGTCGACGAGCGGCGCGGTGCCGTGCACCTCGGTCTCGTACGTGCCCACGTCGATGCGCGGGCGCAGCACCTCGCCCTGCGCGAGCCGGCTCGTGACCGAGAACGGGAAGAACGTGGTCTGGCGCCAGGCGCCGCCGCCGGTCTCCGTCATGATCGGCGCGATCACGTTCACGAGCTGCGCGAGGCTGGCCGACGTGACGCGGTCGCTGTGCTTGAGCAGCGTGATCATGAGGTTGCCGAGCACGACCGCGTCGGCGACCGAGTAGACGTCCTCGAGCAGGTGCGGCGCGTAGGGCCAGCCCTCGGTGATGACGCCGGACTCCTGGTGCTCGTCGAGGTACCAGACGTTCCACTCGTCGAAGGAGATGTTGATGGTCTTGTCGCTCTTGCGGCGGTACTTGACCTGGTCGGCGGAGGCGACGACCGTGCGGATGAAGTACTCCATGTCGAGCGAGGAGGCGAGGAAGCTGCCGAGGTCGCCCTTGCGCTCCTGGTAGTAGGCGTGGGCGGAGATGAAGTCGACGTTGTCGTACGCGTGCTCGAGCACGGTGCGCTCCCACTCGCCGAAGGTCGGCATGCCGGATCCGCTGCTGCCGCACGCGACGAGCTCGAGCGTGGGATCCACCATCTTCATGGCGCCGGCGGTGCGGTTCGCGAGCTTGCCGTAGTCGTCGGCGGTCATGTGGCCGACCTGCCACGGGCCGTCCATCTCGTTGCCGAGGCACCACATCCTCACGCCGTGCGGCTCGGGGGAACCGTTCGCGATGCGCTGGTCGGAGAGGGCGGTGCCGCCCGGGTGGTTCGCGTACTCGAGGATGTCGAGGGCCTCGAGCACGCCGCGCGTGCCGAGGTTGACGGCCATCATCAGCTCGCTGCCGGTGAGCTCGCACCAGCGCGCGAACTCGTCGAGGCCGACCTCGTTCGTCTCGAGCGAGTGCCAGGCGAGGTCGAGGCGCTTCGGGCGCTCGGCGCGCGGGCCGACGCCGTCCTCCCAGCGGTAGCCGGAGACGAAGTTGCCGCCGGGGTAGCGGATGGTGCTCGAGCCGAGCTCCTTGACGAGGTCGACGACGTCGAGGCGGAAGCCGTCGGCGTTCGCGGTGGGGTGGCCGGGCTCGTAGATGCCGTCGTAGACGCAGCGGCCGAGGTGCTCGACGAACGAGCCGAAGGTGCGGCGGTTGACGGGGGCGACGACCGCGGTGCGGTCGATGGCGATCCGGGCGTCGGGGGCGGGACGGGCGTCGGTCATGGAGTGGTCCTTCACTTCATCGGGAGCGGGGCCGATCGACGCCGGGGGTGCCGGGTGGATCCGAGCCGTTACAACGTTGTAAGAGCAACGCGGGTCCATTCTCGCGGGGGCGTCGGGTCGGTGGCGCGGATCAGCGCCGGGTGACGGTGATCGAGTCGAGCTCGGCGAAGCCGCTGCCGCCCGCGAAGTTCGGCGACCCCTTCGCCAGCCGGATGACGTTCGACCCGGCCTGGAGGGTGACGGACGTGGACACGGTCGCGAAGCGCCCCCAGCCCCCGGTGGTCGGGTACGACAGCGACGTGAACGCGCCGCCGTTCGACGCGAGCCCCTGCGTGGACGTCGCCGTCCCGCCGTTGGCGTAGCGCACGCCGAGCGCGTAGGAGCCGGCCGTCGGCACGTCGACCGTGAAGTCGACGAAGCTGTCGCTCCGCATGTCGGCCGAGCCGTCGATCCCGCCCACGTACGAGCCGTTCGAGGCCGCCGAGGATCCGAGGATCTGCGCGTTGACGACCGTGGCGTTCTCCGCCTCGTACGTCTGCTGCGTGCCCTGCAGCATGCTCGTGGTGGGCCCGGACGCGGGCGTCACGACGACCTGGTACGCCTGCGTCGCATCCATCCCCGCCACCGGGATGGAGACCGCGCCACCGACGACGGGCAGCGTCTGCGTGGAGAGGGTCGTCGGGGCGGCCACGTTCGTCTTCCGGCCCGTGCCCGGCGTCGAGGACAGCGTCACGCGCACGCTGCTGCCGAAGGACCCGATCCCGGTGACGCGCACGGTGTTCGTGCCGGAGTCGCCACCGAACACCCCGTTCACCACCTTCCGGGAGCCGTCGAGCGACGCGATCCCGTCGAGGTCGCCCGCCGCCGTCACGGGCAGCATGTTCCCGCTCATGTCGCCGTACCACTTGTACATCCAGTAGGAGGCGGTGGGCTTGCCCTGGTAGAGCAGGCCGTTCATCGTCCCCGACTCGTACCAGTACGCGCGCTCGGCGTCGTGGACGCCCGCCCGCTCGAACTGGGCGATGTAGTGCAGCGCCGAGCTCGGCACGTCGACCTCGCCGGTCCCCGCGTACTCGTTGATGGAGATCCGCCGCGGCGAGATGCCCAGCGACCTCTCCAGCGCCCGGTAGTCGGCGACGTGCTCGTCGACCCCCTTCCAGCCCTGGGACAGCTCGTGCCAGACGATCACGTCGGGGAGCGTGCCAGTCGCCTTCGCGTTCTGGAGGAACGAGCGCATGAAGGTCGGGTTGTAGACCGTCGTGCCGGGACCGATGATCGGCGTCACCGTGTCCTTGGCGCGGATCTGCCGGTAGGTGCGCGTCCAGCCGTCGTTGTAGGGCCCCGCCTTGGCGGTGTCCCAGGTCCCGTCGGGCTCGTTCCAGATCTCCCAGCCGTCGATCCCCGTGTTGCCGGTCGCGGCCAGGCGCGCGTCGACCATCGTGTCAACCTTGCTCAGCCAGTCCTGCCAGCTCACCCACTTGTACGGGAAGTTCGGGTAGATGTCCGGCATGCGGACGTACTGCTGCCCGCCGGTCGCGGTGACGCTCGGCGCGACCTTCAGCGCGTCGCCCGTGGGGACGGTCGCGCCGTTGCCGAGCTGCTGCACCCCGGGCGGCGGCTGCGTGTGCTGCCGCAGGCGGAGCGGCTGCAGGATCGACGGATCCGGCATCGTGCTCGTCGCGAACCCGTAGAGGCCGCCCGCGGCGACGTGCGTGACCGGCCGGAGCGAGCTGCCCGCGTCGATGGTCAGCGTCCCTCCCGCCGCGGCAGCCGGGCCGGCGGAGGCGACGAGGCCCGTCGTCGCCAACCCGATGCTCATGATCCCCGCCAGCAGTGCTCTTCTTCTCATCCCATGCTCCTTCGCGTGGTGGTCGCGGTGCCGCCCCGGTGGGCGGCGATCCCGATGACCGGTGCCGTGCAGATGTGCTGGTCGTCCCGTCGGGCCCGTGGGCCGGCGGGGACGCTGAGGCGGGTCACCGATCGCCGGTCGCCGGGGCGACGGGGATCCAGACCCGCATGGTCGAGGGACCGCGGTTGGCCCAGGAGGCATACGGCACGAGGTCGACGAGGCCGAGGTCGTCGACGCGGGCGCCGCGCTCGTCGCGGGCGCCGCGGTCGTCGGGCGCGCCGGCCGGGCCGTACGGCCAGTCGGCGGGATCCGCGACCCGGCGGGAGAGCCGCACCCGCGCGCCGCGCCGGGTGGGCTCGGGCGCCGTCGCCGTGTCGACGGACACGTCGCCCACCTCGCCCGAGGGCAGGTCGGTGGACTCCAGCGCGAGCACGAGCGGCCCGCGCTCCACCGCGACCTGGCCTCGCACGGCGTCGATGCGCGGATCCGGGGCGACGAACCGGGCGGTCACGGGCAGGTCGACGGTCACCGTCTCACCCGCGCGGAACCGGCGGCGCATGACGACCCGCCGCCCGCGGGCCTCGACCGGGGAGCCGCCCGGCTCGGTGACGGTCGCGGTGCGGGCCCACGCGGGGATCCGCACGGCCAGCTCCACCTCGCGCTCCGTGTCCTCGCGGAACGTGATCGCCACGTCCCCGGCGTACGGGTAGCCGCTGCGCACCGACAGCGCGACGCGCGTGCCGTCGTCGAGCGCGGTGTCCACGTCGTAGGAGCCGAGCTGGTGGATCTGCACCCCCTCCGGCGAGCGCGTCGCGAAGGTCAGCTCCATGCTCGCGAGCGTGCGGGCGACGTTCGTGGGGCAGCACGACACCTCGAACCACGGCGCGCGGAGGCTCGCGAGGGCGCGCGCGTTCACCACGTCCTCGTCGGGCGCGACCCCGGGGGTCCGCTGGTGCAGCGTGTTCGTGTAGAAGAAGGCGCGGCCGTCCTCCCGGGGGGAGGCGAGCACGGTGTTGAGGAGCGTGCGCTCGATGAGGTCGGCGTAGCGCGGGTCGTCCTCCTGCAGGAGCAGCCGCCACGACAGCATGTTCGAGGCGATGCCCGCGCAGGTCTCGGCGTACGCGCGGTCCGGCGGCAGCTCGAAGTCGGCGCCGAACGCCTCGTCCTGGTGGTGGGATCCCATGCCGCCCGTCACGTACGTGCGGGTGCGGACGGTCTCCTCCCACTGGCGGCGCACCGCGTCGGCGAGCTCGGCGTCGCCCGTCTCGACGGCCACGTCGAGGGCGCCGGCCGCGAGGTAGAGCGCGCGCACCGCGTGGCCGCGGAGCACGTCGGCGTCCCGCACCGGCACGTCGTCCTGGAAGTACTCGGCTCCGTACTCGATCTGGCCGAGCAGCCCGTGGCCGCGCCGCTCGACGAACAGGCGCGCCAGCTCGACGTAGCGCGGCTCGTCCAGCGCGCGGCCGAGCTCCACGAGCGCGACCTCCACCTCCGGGTGGCCGCACACGGCGACCCGGCCGTCGGGCCCGAACGCCTCCCACAGGTGGTCGGCGACGCGCGCGACCACGCCCACGAGCTCGGGTGACGCGCCCGTGCGGTGCGCCGCGACGCCCGCCTGGATCAGGTGCCCCATCGAGTACAGCTCGTGGCCCCACTCGAGGTCGGAGTAGCGCGGCCGCTGCCACGCGCGGCCGAACGACGTGTGGAGGTAGCCGTCGGGATCCTGCGCCGCGGCCACCCGGGAGACGAGCCGCGCGAAGCGGCCGGCGAGGTCGGCGCGCGCGGCGACGGCGGCCTCGTCGCGGGCGTCGACGGACCGGCCGAGCTCCCACGCCATGCCCTCGAGCAGCTTGTGGATCTCCGAGTCGACGAACTCGATGCCGGCGTGCCCCCACCCCTCCTCCCCCGATGCCGCGCGGTCGAAGTTCGAGGTCCAGCCGATCCGCTCCATCCACTCCTCGCAATGGCGGAGGATCACGTCGGCGTTCAGCCGCTGCCGCTCGCCCCAGAAGCCGTCGACGAGGCGGATCTCGGACGCGTCGAGCGGGGTCAACCGCGACGCGCTCGGCGCGACGGGGCCGCCCGGGCGGGCAGGGCGCGAGCCCGGGCGGGCAGGTCCCGGGCCCGGGGCGGCGGGAGGGGCGACGGTCGGGTCGACGGCGGCGGTGCGGGTCACGGGGTGTCTCCTCGTAAGGGAAGGGGGATGCGGATCGGGGACCACAGCGCGCGGATCACGCGTCAGTCCTTCACGGCGCCGGCGGTGACGCCCGCGGCCACGTAGCGCTGCGCGACGATCAGGAGGACGGTCGCCGGGATGGACGCGACCACGGCGGTGGCCATGATCGAGTTCCACTCCTGGTTGTTGTTGCCGATGTAGCGGTAGATGCCGAGCGTGATGGTCTGCGCGGTGCCGCCGCTGTTCAAGGTGGACGAGAACACGAAGTCCGACCACGCCCACAGGAAGGCGAAGAGGCCCACGGTCACGACCGAGTTGCGGCTCACGGGCAGCACGATCGAGACGAAGGTGCGCCAGGTGCCCGCGCCGTCGAGCTCGGCGGCGGACAGCAGCTCGTCGGGGATCCCGCGCATGAACGCCGTGAAGATGAGCACCCCGAACGGCACGGCGAGCGTGCTGTCGGCGATGATCAGCCCCCACCACCGGTTGAGGATCCCGGCGTTGAGGTAGATCGCGTAGAAGCCCATCGCCATGATCACCTGCGGGATCATCTGGGCCACGATCATCACGAAGCCGAGCACGCCGCCGCCCACGGGCCTCAGCTTCGCGAGCGAGTAGGCGGCCGGCGCCGAGAGCGCGATGGTGACGATCACGGTGCCGAGGCCGACCACGAGGCTCGTGCCGAGGTACGGCAGCTGGTCGCGCATCACGGCCGCGTAGCCGTCGAGGGTGGGCGTCAGGGGGAACAGCTGCGGCGGGCTCTGCCGCATCTGGACGGTGGGCGTCAGCGAGACGTTCACCATCCAGTAGACGGGGAAGAGCATCACGGCGGTGAGCAGCACGCCGATCACGGTCGTCGCGGCGCTGCGGCGGCCCCTCCGGCGGATCTGCGCGGCGCGCTCGGGCGAGCGGGCCGACGCGGACGCGGGACGGCGGCCGACGGGGGCGGGGCCGGCGGTTCCGGTGGGGCCGACGGATCCGGCGGATCCGGCGGGTCGGGCGGGAGCGGCGGTGGACATCAGCTCTCCTGCTTCCTCTGCACGCGCAGGTAGACGAGGCCGCAGACGAGGGCCATGACGATGAGGAGGTTGCCGACCGCGGCGGCCGGCCCGAAGGTGGGCAGCGTCGACCCGAAGCCGAGCTGGTAGGACCAGATGGCGAAGGTCGTCGAGGTGTCCCCGGGGCCGCCGCGGGTCATGATCCAGATGATGTCGAACACCTTGAGCGTGTAGACGAGGCCCAGCAGGATCGTGATCGCCGACACCGGCGCGAGCAGCGGGAACGTGATGCGCCGGAAGCGCTGCCACGACGTCGCGCCGTCGAGCGACGCCGCCTCGTACAGGTCGCTCGGGATGTTCTGCAGGCCGCTGTAGAGGATCACGAGGTTGAACGGGATCCCGATCCAGATGTTCGCGATGATCACCGACGTGAGCGCCCACTGCGGCGAGGTGAGCCAGTTGACCTGGCCGCCGCCGAGCGCGCGGATGGCGGCGTTCACGATCCCGCTCTCGCTGTTGAGCATCCACGACCAGGTCGACGCGCTCACGATGAGCGGCAGCAGCCACGGCACGAGGAACAGCGCGCGGAGGGTGGCCGAGAGCCGGAACCGCTGGAAGAAGAACACGGCCAGCGCCATGCCGATCGTGAACTGGAAGGCGATGGAGACGAGCGTGAAGGTGAGCGTGTTCGCGAGGGCCGGGCCGAAGGTGGGGCTCCGGACGATCTTGGCGAAGTTGTCGAGTCCGATGAACGGCGCCGACCCGTCGATGAACGAGCGGATCGTGTAGTCGCGCACGGACAGGTCGACGTTCCGGATGAGCGGGTACGCGTAGAAGACGGCGAGGTAGACGACGACGGGGACGAGGAACGCCCACGCCGTGAGCTGACGAGGTCCGACGCGGCGGGGCCGCCGGGCGTCGACCCGGGGCGCCTCGCGGCGGGTGATGGCGGGGGCGCTCATCCGGGTCAGCCGTTCGCCGACTCGGCGGCCTTCTGGGCCTCGTCGAGCGCGTCCTGGGGGCTGGCCGCTCCGCTGAGGCTGTTCTGCACGGCCTTCCAGAGCTGCTCGGAGATGCGCGGGTACTTCGTGCCGAGGTCGTCGCTCGTGCGGCCCTTGGCCTCGCCGACCGCGGTCACCCAGGGTGCGAGGTCGGGATCCGCCGCCACCTGCGCCTTCTGCGCGTCGGCCGTCGGCGCGACGTAGGAGAGCGTGGTGTCGGTGGCGACGAGGTTGTCCGTGCTGGTGAGGCAGGCCTGGATCCGCTTCGACACGTCGTACCTGGCCTGGTCCCGCTGCACGGGGACGGTGAGGAACTCGCCGCCGGTGGGCGCGGGGGCCGAACCGCCGTCGCTCGCGGGGATGGAGAGGATCCCGTAGTCCATCCCGGAGTCCTTCACGCCCTTCAGCTGCCACGTGCCGTTCTCGCCGAACGCGTACTCCCCGGTGAGGAACTCCTGCCACGAGGTGGTCTGCGTGTTGCCGATGACGCTGTTGGGCGCGAGGCCGCGCTTCACCCAGTCGGTCCAGAGGGTGAGCGCCTGCACGGCCCGGTCGGAGGAGAGGTCGGTGAGCTCGGCGCCGGATCCCCAGAAGAACGGCAGGAACTGGAAGCTGCCCTCCTCCGTGCCGATGCCGGAGAACGTGATGCCCTTGCCGCCGGACGCCGTGACCTTCTCGAGCGCCGCCGTGAGGGAGGCCCAGTCGGTGATGGTGGCCGGATCCACGCCCGCCTTCGCGAGCACCGTCTTGTTGTAGTAGAGCGCGAGGGTGTTGGCGCCGATGGGGACGCCGTAGGTGTCCTTCCCGATCTGGCCGGCCGCGAGGACGTTCTCCTCGAAGCCGGAGACGTCCGCGCCGGTCTCGTCCGTCGTGGCGAGGAGGCCGCCCTCGGCGAGCGTGGAGACGACCGGGTTGTCGACGAGCAGCAGGTCGGGTGAGTTGCCCTGCTGGCCGGCGAGGAGCGCCTTGCTCGTGAGGTCGGAGGTGTCGTAGGCGGTGCGCTGGACGGTGACGCCCGCCTCGGTGCCGCACGTGTCGACGAGCTTCGCCCAGGCGGAGGAGGCGTCGAACTGGGGGTACGGGTCCCAGAACGTGTACGTGCCACTGGCGGCGGATCCACCGGAGGCGGCGCTGCCTCCGGTGGAGCAGCCGGCCAGGGCCAGTCCGGCGACGAGCGCGCCGGCCGCGACGGCCGCGCGCGTGGAGCGGGGGAAGGAGTTCACGGGTTGTCCTCTCGGGATGCTGCAGGGCAGGCCCCCGAGGAGTCCGCGCGCGTCGCGCGGCCGCCTCCCCGATGAGGACTGCAAACCGAAACCGGTTTCGGTATGGAAGGTACGACCGCCTCGTTTGCTTGTCAACCTCTGGATGAACTATTTTCGAACTCGTGACCATCGACGGGCCGAGGCCGGGATCCGGCCCGGTGACCCTCGCGGACGTCGCGCGAGCCGCGGGCGTCAGCGTCGCGACCGCCTCCAAGGCGCTCAACGGACGGGCGCAGGTGCGCGAGTCCACCCGACGACGCGTCGAGGAGGCCGCGACCGCGCTCTCCTTCACGCCGAACTTCTTCGCGCAGGCGCTCAACTCCTCGCGCACCGGCACCATCGGCATGGTCACGAGCGACCTCGACGCCCGCTTCGTGCTGCCGATCCTGCTCGGCGCCGAGGACGCGTTCGGCAAGGGGTCGCTCTCGGTGCTGCTCGCGGACGCCCGCGACGACGCGCTCCGCGAGCAGATGCACCTGCAGTCGCTGCTCACGCGCCGGGTCGACGGCCTCCTCATCGTGGGGCGCACCACCAACCCGCGGCCGCCCGCGCCCGTGATGGCCGGCGTGCCCGTCGTCTACGTCTACGCGCCGTCGACGGGAGAGGGCGACGTGTCGTTCACACCCGACAACGTGATGGCGGGGCGCCTCGCGGCCGAGCACCTCATCGCGCGGGGGCGCACGCGCATCGCGCTCGTCAACGGCGAGTCGTCCTACGCGGCGGCGCACGACCGGGCCGAGGGCGTGATGGCGGCGCTCGCCGACCACGGGCTCGAGCTGGTCGGCGGATCCTCGCTCTACGGCCAGTGGGGCGAGGCGTGGGGCCGGGACTGCGCGCGCCTGCTCGTGCGCGGCGGGGACCCGGTCGACGGGATCATCGGTGGCAGCGACCACATCGCGCGCGGCGTGCTCGACACCCTGCGCGACGAGGGCCGCGACGTGCCGGGCGACGTGGCGGTCATCGGCTTCGACGACTGGGACCTGCTCGTGAGCGAGGCACGGCCGCCGCTGTCGAGCGTGGCCATGGAGCTCGAGCACCTCGGCCGGATCGCGGCGCAGCGGCTGGTCGACATGATCGACGGCGAGCGCACCGCCGGCGTGCACCGGGAGCCCGTGCGCGTCGTGGCGCGGGCGTCGACCGGCGCGTGATGACGGCACCCACGCAGGCGCTCTTCCTCGGCGGGCGCTCGGGCGTCGGCAAGTCGACGGTGGCGCTGGAGGTGTCGCGGATCCTCGCGGCGGCCGACGTCGCCCATGCGCTCATCGAGGGCGACGCGCTCGACCAGGCGCACCCGGAGCCGTGGCGGCACGGGATCCCGCTGGCCGAACGGAACCTCGCATGCATGTGGCGGAACTACCGCGACGCGGGCTGGACGCGCGTGATCTACGCGAACACCGTCAGCGTGTTCGAGCTCCCGGGGCTCACGGCGGCGCTCGGCGGCGAGGTCGAGGCGGTGGGCGTGCTGCTCACCGCGAATGACGCGACGGCCGCCGCGCGGCTGGCGGGGCGCGAGATCGGGTCGGGGCTGGCGGAGGCGGTGGAGCGCAGCGCGGCGGCCGCGCCGCGGCTCGAGGCGGCGGCGGATGCGGTGCACCGCGTGGCGACCGACGGGCGGACCGTCGCGGAGATCGCGGCGGAGGTGGTGGCGCTCAGCGGGTGGACATCGGGCTGACGCTTCAGACGATCCGCGGCCACGTGCTGGTCAGATGCGCCTCGATCGCCCGGTGCCGGAAGCCGTAGGACGTGCCCCGGTCGATGATGCCGCGCACGGTGTCCAGGCGTTGCGCGGTGGTCCCGACCTCCGCGGCCCTCGACCGGCCCATCTCCTTCGCTATGCGGGTGAGCGTGCGCTCCTCGGCGGGCAGCGCGGCCATGGCCTCCACGAAGGCGCGCTCCCTCGGGGGCAGCCGCTCGAGGATCCGCTCCACATGCGCGGCCGCCTCGCGCTCCGCGCCCCGCCAGCCCGCGTGGACCTCGTCGCGGGTGATCGTCGTCCCCGATCCGGCGTACCAGGCGCGCTCCCCCGCCAGTTGGAAGAGGAACGGCTCCCCTCGGCACAGGTCGACGACCGCGGCGACGGCGTCCTGGTCCATGCGGATCCGACGGGTGCGACCGGAGCCCTCCGCGACCTCCCAGCCGGGCACGACGAAGTCCTGCAGCGCGGCGCGGATGTCCTCGTCGTCGATCGCCGTCAGGACGGTCGTGCGGAAGCGGCGCGCGAACGTCGCCCCCTTGTGCGCGCCCGCCCGGTCCTCGAAGTCCGGCAGGCCCGTGAGGTACACCGCGATCGGCAAGGACCTGCGCACGTGAGCGCCGCCCGGGACCACGACGTCCTGCTCGTGCGTGATCGCGTCGCCGAGGGCGATGAGGAGCTGGGAGAGCGTCCGCTCGTCCGTGATGTTCTGCACCTCGTCGATGTGCACCAGGACGACCCGCTCCTGCCGCATCGCCGCTCGCCCGACCTCGACGAGCAGCGCGGTCAGCGCCGTGTGCGGCTCGGGGCCGGCCTGCTCGGATCCCGCGCGCACCGTCAGCGACAGCCCGGCGGCGGCGACCGCCTCCACCCTCGCGATGGACTCCTTGATCCGCTTCTCACGCACCGAGGGCAGCCCCGCGGCGCGAGCGAGCTCCAGCACCGCGGCCGCGACGGGCTTCAGCGGGTCGACGCCGAGGGGGATGCGGAGCTGCGGCGTGACCCAGTCCCCGTCGCGAGCAGCGGCCTGCGCGATGCGCCGCACGAGCGAGGACTTGCCGAGGCCGGGCTCCCCGAGCACCGTGCGCCCGCGCTCGGGGAGCCCGCGGAGGAGCCGGGGGCGGACCACGTCGCGCCAGTCGCTGAGCTGCTCGGTGCGGCCCGCCCAGATCTCCGGGACCGTGTCGGAGCCGGGGCTGAAGGGGTTGTCGGTCGCGTCACGCATGTTGGTAATGTTACCAAGGTCGCCTGGTCTTGGTAACATTACCGATGACAGTGCTTGGTGGTTCAGGCCCTCCCAGCCGCGTCCGCGACCGCGGTCACCGCGAGCTCCGCGAGCCGGTGGTCGCGCTCCTCCTCGTGGGCCGTGATGGTGACGACCGCGTCGCGGGATCCGTCGACCAGCACGTACTGGCCGTAGCGGCCGTCGAGGCGCCAGGCGTCGCCCGGGCCGTCCCAGGTCGCGAGGCCGTAGCGGGCGAAGGGGGCCGCGGGATCGTCGTGGCCCGTGTCGACCCAGGTGCCGTGCATCCGGTCGACCCACTCCCCGCTCACGAGCTGCCGGCCCTCCCACGCGCCGCGGTCGCGCAGCAGCCGGCCGATGCGCGCGAGCTCGCCGGTGCGGAGCTCCAGGCCGCTGCCGCCCACGATGAAGCCGAGGGGACAGCGGTGCCACTGCGGGTTCTCGATGCCGAGCGGATCGAACAGGCGCGGGAGGAGCCAGTCGCGGACGTCGCCGACCGCGGCGGCGAGCATCCGCAGGGCGACGTAGGGGCTGGCGTCGCTGTAGCGGAAGACGCGGCCGCGGCTCGGGAGGCCGAGCATCGCCTGCGCGAGGTCGGGGCCGGGCACGGGCTCGTCGCCGAACCAGGCGAAGTCGATGCCGCTCGTCATGGTGAGGAGGTGCTCGACGGTGACACCGTCGACGCCCGGGCCGAGGTCGAGATCCGGCAGCAGCTCGGGCACGCGGGTGTCGAGCCGGAGGATCCCCTCGTCCACGGCGATGCCGACGGCGACCGCGCACACGCCCTTGGACACCGAGTACAGGTTCTCGCGGTCGTCGCTGCGCCAGCGGTGCGCGACCTCGTCGTCGCCGATCCGCACGACCGCGCCGTATGCGCCGAGCCGCTCGCGGTCGATGCCCTCGACGAGGCGGGCGAGGGCGTCGGCGGCGATGCTCATGGATCCAGTGTGGCGCGCGGCGGCATGGTCGGCCGGCGGGGGCGCGGGTCTTCCCCGGGCGGGGGAACCGTGCGAGGGTGGCGGCTCGGCATCGGCGCGACGGACGCGAGCGGCCGATCGGGACGGCAGGGGACGGCATGCGGCTCGCGACGCGGATCACCATCGGAGTGCTGGCGGGGGAGCTCGTCGCGCTGGCGGTGCTGCTGCTCCTCGCCGATCGGTGGGAGGACATGGGCTGGCCCGTTATCGGGATGGAGCACCCGCTGATCGCGGTCGGGTTCGCGCTGCCGCCGCTCGTGGTGCTGACCGCTGTCGTGCTCGTGCTGCTGGCGGGGACGCGGATCGTCGTGGCTGAAGCCGGCGCGTGGCGCGCGCGTCGGGAATGGGACCGGGAGCAGGCGGATGCCGCGGCCGCCGGTGCCGCAGCCTCGGCCGGGCTCAGAGCATCGTCGCGTCCCGCTGCCCGTCGGTGAGGGCGCGGTCGGCGTAGACGAGGCGCATCACGGCCGGGTTGGGATTGCCCGGATCCGGCCCGCGGTGCACGAGCACCAACCCGGCCCGCTCGGCCACGGCCGCCGAGGCCCGGTTGTGGGCGACGAGGTAGGCGACCACCGGCAGCTCGGGGCGGAGGATGCGCGCCCGCTCGATCGCCCGCCCGGCCATCTCGGTCGCGTAGCCGCGGCCGTGCACGGCCGGCGTGAAGCGGTAGCCGAGGTTCCAGAAGGCGTCGTGCGCGATGCCGCAGCCGCCGAACCCGACGACCGCGTCGGCGTCCCGTTCCCGCACGATCCAGGTGCCCAGGCCGTCGCGCTCCCAGTCCTCGACGCGCGTGCGGAGGAAGCGGTCGGTCTGCGCGGGATCCGTCACGCGGAGCGACGGGTAGTGGGTCCAGACGGCGGGGTCGGAGAGGATCGCGTGCACCTCGGCGGCGTCATCGGCCGACGGGAGGTGGAGGTCGAGCCGGAGGGTGCGGTCGTCGGGGTCGGCGAGGCGGGCGGCGGGCATGCGTCGACGGTAGCGGCGACCCGGCCCGGAGTCAGCCGCGCGCGACCAGCGCCGCGAGCCGGTCGAGGTCCGCCGCGACGAGCGCCGCGTCCTCCGCGAACGTGACGTCGGTCATGCCCGGCCGCCGGAAGAGCGTGAACACGACCTCGCTGCGGTCGTCGTTCGGGAGGACGCGCAGCGGGTTGCGGACCACCGTGCCGTCGGGGAGCGTCACGTCGTGGTCGAGGATCCCGAGCTCTCGCGGGCCCGTGAACGCGATCTCGATCGCGCCTATCGGCGAGTCCGACAGCCAGCGCCCGCCCTCGAGCCGGATCCCCGCGCTGACGCCCGTCGCCCACTCCGGCAGCCGGGCCGGATCCCCCGCGACGGCCACCACGGAGGCCACGTCGGCGTCGACGGATCGGGTGATGTGCAGCGCGGGCCAGGTCACGCTCCGACGCTACCCGGGAGCGGCACGAGCGCGGGAGCCGCCCCGAGAGGCCAGCACGCTCGCGAGCACGACGGGGAACGCGCCGGCGAGGGCGACGAGCGCGTAGCCGTCGCCGAGCACGAGGGCAGACGCCGCGGCGATCATTTGCAGGGCGAAGCCGACGACCAGCGCCGCTACGCCGACCAGCGTGACGTTCCGCAAGAAGCGTCGTGAGGACGCAGGGCTGTCAATGCCAGAAGAAACGTCGGCCGGGATCACAGTCGCGGTGGACAGCACCACCAGCGCCGTCCCGCCAGCACGATTCAAGGAAAGGGGTGCGTCATGTGCAGCGCTGTTCTCCAGCACGCTTTCCGCGAATCCGGATGTCGCGACGCGTGTGTGCCACGGCGCAAGCTCTATATCCGGCAGATGACACGTCGGGCCCCGAGATGGCGGGGATGCATAGCACGGGGAAGCCTTGGTTGACAGTCACATGCCCGTCTCATGCCGTGTCCGCATATATGAGGACTTGCATTCACGCCCGCTGCCCCATACGACGATTGCGCATGAGTCTGCTGATTCCCACGCCTCGCCCCCAGACCGGGGGTCAATGCACTCGTTCGTGCCGAGTGGGTTGGTGCACCACGTAGCTTCGAAAAGGCACAGATGCCTGTGCAAAGAAGCTGAGGGGAAAGACATGCGCGTCACAAAACGCGGTGAGGAGACGAGCTTCGCTCGTCAAATGAGGTGCACGCTCGCGATCTTCGCGACCAGTGCCGTGATGATCACCGGGCTCGGCGCGATGCCGGCCTCCGCCGAGACGGCCGCGGCCGGCCCGGTGCAGATCGAGGACCAGACGCAGGACCCTGCGCAGGTCGACAAGAAGATGCAGGACGAAGCCCAGAAGGCCGCGAAGGACGCCGTGTGGACGCCGGGCACGATCCCGGCCGAGCCCGCCGACGCCGACAAGCCCGCGGCCGAGCCGACCGAGTGGAAGATCCCGAACGCGGACCGCAAGCTCAGCCAGCCCGTGACGACCCAGCGCGTCCCTGCGGGCACGCCGGTCGGCGCACCGGGCCTCGGCGCGCTCCCCTACATGTCCTTCGAGGACATCACGCTCTCCGACGACACCGTCGCCCGCGTGAACCTCGCGAACGGCAACCTGCTGCTCACCGCCAACGACGGCACGAGCTCCGCGGCGGGCATCGGCGTCCGCGCCGACCGCTACTACAACGGCCTCTCCAGCTCCGCCGGCGCCCTCGGCGGCGGCTGGTCCTCCACCATGAGCTACGTCGACTTCGGCCTCACCGTGAACAGCGGCGAGACCGAGGCCACGTTCGTCGGCCCCTCCGGCTTCTCCGCGAAGTTCACCAAGAGCGGCACCACCTGGGTCGCCCCGTCCGGCTTCAACGCCACCCTGAGCAAGGGCGACACCTGGAAGCTCACGTACAAGGAGACGGGTGAGTTCTTCACCTTCGATCTCAACCTCAAGCGCCTGGTCAACCACGTCGACCGCAACGGCATCGGCCTCAGCAACGACTGGACCACGTCGGCCACGACCTACACGGTCAAGGACACCTCCGGCCGCTTCACGCGCGTGAACCACACCACCGGCTCCGACCCGAAGATCACCTCGATCGTCGACTCCACGAACCGGACCACGACGTACACGCGCAACGGCGCCGGACAGCTGACCAAGATCGAGAAGCCCGGCGGCGCCGTCACCACCATGACGTACGACTCCACCGGCCGTCTCGCGACGATGACCGTCCCGTCCGCGCCCGGCACGACGACGATCACGTTCGGCTACAACACCGCGCACAAGATCACCAAGATCACGCAGAAGTCCACGTCCCCGACCCACGGCGCCAAGGCCGACGTCGTGACGAACTTCGCCTACAACAGCGGCAACACGGTCGCCACCAACCCGAACGGGAAGGCCTCGACCTACGCCTACGACACCCAGGGCCGCGTGACCTCGACCAAGGACCCGCTGAACCGCACGAAGTCGCAGACCTGGACCGCGAACAGCGACGTGCAGACCTCGACCGACGCCCTCGGATCCGGCAGCACGCCCGGCAACGAGACCAAGTTCCAGTACGACGGCCTCAACAACGCCACGAAGACCGAGCTGCCCACCGGCGCCGCGGCCTCCGCGGTCTACACCGCCGGCGCCGGCTGCGCCTCCACCGGTGGCGACGCCTTCCAGGTGAAGTGCTCCACCGACGCCAGCGGCAACACCTCGAGCTTCGACTACGACGCGGCCGGCAACCCCACGAAGAAGAAGGACACCACCGCCGGCGGCACCGGCGCGGTCGAGTTCGAACGCACCTACGACAACTGGGACCGCACCATCTGCGGCGGCTGGGCCGGACAGCTCTGCTCCGCGAAGGACGGCAACGGCAACGTCACCACCTACAGCTACGACAAGGTCGGGAACCTGACCAAGGTCACCCCGCCCGCACCCCAGGGTGCGACGACGTACACGTACGACGCCCTCTCCCGCGTCACCAGCGTCACCGACGGCAAGGGCGACATCACCAAGTACGCCTACGACGTCCGCGACCGCCAGACCCTCGTCACCTTCGACAACGGCGGCACCCTCGCGAAGACGTACTACCCGAACGGGCTCGTCCAGTTCGACTCCGACAGCTTCGCCGGGACCAAGCAGTTCGAGTACGACACCCTCGGCCGCACCACCCAGCAGATCGGCTCGCTCGCCGGCCTGAACCAGAAGTACACGCACGACGCGGCCGGGAACATCCTCACGTTCGAGGACACCAGCGGCATCACGACGAACACCTACGACGCCGCCAACCAGCTCACCAGCCAGCGCGAGCCCGGTGGCGTCTGCCCGACCAGCGGAACGCCCGCAGCCAACAGCGGCTGCACCCTGTTCGAGTACGACGGGAACGGAGCCGAGACCAAGCGGATCTTCCCCGCTGGTGCACAGGTCGTGACCACGCTGGACAAGTCCAGCCGCCCCACCCAGGTGCAGGCCAAGAACGCGGCCGGCAACGTCACCGCCGAGGTCGCGTACTCCTTCGCCAAGAACGGCACCGACACCACCAACATCCAGACCCGCACGAGCACGAAGGAAGAAGGCATCCCCGCGGGGGCCGTCACGGCCTACCAGTACGACTCCATGGACCGCATCACGAAGGCGGAGGAGAAGGCCGGATCGACGGTGAACGCCTCATGGGCGTACGCCTACGATGCTGCGGGCAACCGCACGAGCCAGACTCGCGCCGGGAACACCGGTGCCGATGCCGGCACGATCGGCTATACGTACAACGGAGCGAACCAGCTCACGAAGACCACCGAGGACACCACCGCGTGGGTCTATGACGCTGTCGGCAACCAGGTCAAGAACGGCATCACCGGTGTCGTCGCGACCTACGGCGACCGTGCACAGGTGCAGTCCATCGGAGACACCAGCTTCGCCGCCTTCGGCGAGGGGAACACGGACACGCAGAGCGCGACCGGCGGACGATCGTTCTCCAACTCGCTCCTCGGCCTGTCCCGCCAGACGAACTCCTCCACGAACGTCGTCCAGAACTACGGACGCACGGGATCCGGAGAGGCAGTGGGCTTCCGCATCAACTCGAGCCACTACTACGTCTCCGATCTCCTCGGTTCCGTCATCGGGATGTTCTCCGGCGCCGGCATCTGGGAGGGCGGGTACTCGTACAGCCCCTACGGTGAGACCCGCGGCGTCACCGACGCCTCGCCCATCACGCTGAACTCGCTGCGCTACATCGGCGGGTACATGGAGTCTGAGAACCTGTACAAGCTCGGAGCGCGTTACTACGACGCGACCACGGGTCGATTCACGCAGTACGACCCGTCCGGCCAGGAGAACAACCCGTACACGTACGCAGCAGGAAATCCCGTTAACTCCCTCGACCCCTCCGGGCTCGGCGAAGTCGACTGGGAGGAAGCCGGCAAGGTCGGTCTGACCGCAGGCGTCGGAGGCGCAGTGGGCGGATGTGTTTCTACGCTTGCCGCCTGCCCCGCTGGTGCGGCCACGGGCTTCGTCGGTGGCGCCATCGCCGGATACATCGGCAGCGTCGGCTATCAGCTCCTCTCATAACCCGCCCCACATCAGAGAGCAGAAGGGCAAACAGATGGATATCACGTTCTACGTGGGAATATTCGTACTGGCAGCAGTGACGGTAGGAATAGTCACGTACATTCGCAATAGGCGCAAGAAGACCACTCTCAAGTGATCTGACTGCGGAAGCGCGACCAGCCCGGGCACTGACGTGCTCGGGCTGGTTCCGTCAAGGCGTCGTCGGTGGTCGACCGTATGCTCACTCGCGAGCGTGGCCGGGCGCTCCTACATCGACTCGATCGACGAAGGAGACCACCCGGTGGACAGGGCGAAGGGCGACACGCGCCTGGTGCGCGGCGTCGAGACCCACCCGTGGGCGCACCAGGAGGCCGGCTACTGGCATGTCCAGGCCGAGGGCCCGTCCGTCCTCGGGTACGTGATTCGGGTCCGGGCGTAGCTCGAGGACCCGTTCACGTAGGAGGTCCACGCGGATGCGGCGACGAGCGTGGACGACGGATCCGGGTCCATCGGGAAGCGTCCGTGGACGCGGCCGTGGCGGTCGATCCGCTCGTCCGGGCGGGCTGTGCGCGCCGGCGGCCGCGGAGGTCTCCAGGCGTGCCCGGCTGCGTGTCGGTCATCGGATCATCTCGTCAGCGATGGCGCTGCATGCATCGAGCACGGGGGCCATTCCCGGAGCTCTCCCCACCGCTCCCCCGTGAGGCCCGCCCCTGGGACGATCGCCCGCTGGGGCACGGGAGGGCGAAGGAGCATGCCGATCTCGCGAGGCCCCGTCGGACGCTGCCGACGCCGCGAACGCTGCCGACGCTCACATCGCGACGCCCAGCGGCATCACGCCGGGCGCCGGATCCGTCGCCAACCGCGCGTGCGTCTCGACGTCGAACCGCTCGTCGCCGTACCGGAGCTTCGCGCGCTCGATCCCCTCGGCGCCGAAGCCGGCGCGCGTCGCGACCCGGCACGACGCCGGGTTGTTCACCCGGTGCCCGAGCTCGAGGCGGAAGAGGCCGTCGGCGAACGCCCACGCGGCCGCGCCCGCGAGCGCCCGGGTCGCGAGGCCGCAGCCCCGACCGGATCCCGCCAGCCAGTAGTGCAGCCACGCGGTGTCGTGCCGGCGGTCGATCGCGGAGACGCCGACGCTGCCGACCGCGACTCCCCCGTCGACGATCGCCCAGGCGCGGTGCGCGTCGTCGGAGGCGAGCGGACCCGTGATGTGCGCCTCGGCGCTCGCGATGGTCGACAGGTCCGCGCCGCCGAGCTGGGTCACGAGATCCGGCGTGGTGACGAACGCGTCGCGGAGCGCGTCGGCGTCGGACGCGATCCAGGGGCGGAGGTGGTGGCCGGGCATGCCCCCACCCTGCCAGCGCGCGCCCGGCCTCAGTACTCGATCCGCCCGTGCCGGCTGTGGAACTCCCCCGTCGGCCCGTCGGGTCCCACGAGCGCCATCGCGACGGTCGCGTCCGTTCCCTCGGTCACCGTCTGGTGGCCGGTGTTGCCGTTGAAGTCGGTCGCCGTGTAGCCGGGGTCGGTCGCGTTGATCCGGAACCCCGGCAGGTTCTTGGCGTACTGCACGGTCGCGGTGATGAGGGCCGCCTTCGAGGTCGCGTACGGGATCGTCATCACGTGGCTCTCGTCGGTCCCGTCTCCCGCGAGGGCGCGCGGCCAGCCAACGCCCGAGGCGACGTTGACGATCACGGGGGCCGCGGATGCGCGCAGCAGCGGCAGCGCCGCCTGCGTCACGCGCACCACGGCGACCACGTTCGTCTGCAGCACCGCCAGCATCGCCTCGGGGGTCAGGTCGTCGACGCCCTGGGTCGTGCCGAGGATCCCGGCGTTGTTGACGAGCACGTCGAGCGTCGGCAGCGACGCGATGGCGCGCTCGACGCTCGCCTGGTCGTCGACGTCGAGCTGCACGGGGTGGGCGCCGACGGCGCGGGCGGCATCGCCGTCGGCGGTGTCGCGCATGCCGGCGTGCACGGTGTGGCCGGCCTCGACGAGGCGGCGGGCGGTCTCGAGGCCGAGGCCCCGGTTGGATCCGGTGATCAGTGTCGTGGTCATGTCCCGAGCCTGCGCCTCCGCGTCCGCGCCGCCCAGGCACCGGTCGACGGGAGGACCGGCGGTACCAGGCTGATCCGCCCGCCAGCGCGGAGGATGGCAGCATGACCGAATTCGCGAGCGTCCTCCGCTCCTGGCGCGAGCGCGTGCAGCCCGCGGACGTGGGCCTGCCCGCGGGATCCCACCGCCGCACCGCGGGCCTCCGCCGCGAGGAGCTCGCCGCGCTCGCGGGCGTCAGCGTCGACTACGTCGTGCGGCTCGAGCAGGGCCGGTCGGTGAACCCGTCGCCGCAGATGCTGGGCGCGCTCGCCCGCGCCCTCCGGCTCACCGAGGACGAGCGCGACCACCTCCACCGGGTCGCGGGCGTCGCCCCGCCCGGCCGCGACGAGGTCCCGCGGCACATCACGCCGGGCGTGCACCGCATCGTCGACCGGCTCGGCGACGTGCCCCTCGCGGTGTTCACGGCGACGCACGACCTGCTGCTCTGGAACCCGCTGTGGGCGGCGCTCAACGGCGACCCGTCGACGCGCACCGGCTGGGACCGCAACCTCGTCTGGACCTACTTCACCCAGGGCCACGGGGGCACCGACTTCGACGCCGTGCACGAGGAGGAATTCGCGCGCGACCTCGCGGCCGACCTGCGCACGGCCGTCGGACGCTACCCCGCGGATCGCGCGCTCGCCCGGCTCGTCGCCCGCCTGCGCGCCGAGGTCCCGGAGTTCGCACGCCGCTGGAGCGAGGCGCGCGTCGCCGAGCACCGGTCGAGCCGCAAGACCGTGACGAGCACTCCGGTCGGCCCCATCACGATCGACTGCGACACCCTCTCGGTGCCGGGCAGCGACCTCCGCATCGTCGTCTACACGGCGGAGCCCGGCAGCACGGACGAGGCGCGGCTGGACCTGCTGCGCGTCACGGGCCTGCAGGCGCTGACGACGGCGCCGGTGGAGGTGGCGGGGGCCTGATCCGCCGCCGGCTTCGGGCCGCAGGCCGCCGGCCGCCGGCTCGACGCCGCCGCACGACGGAGCCCCGGCCGCCGCGCGTCGAGGGCGCGGCGGCCGGGGCTCCGGCGCGGACGGGATCGGGATCAGCTCGGCTCGAGCACCCGCTCCGGCACTGCCGACGAGCCGGCGGACGCGCCGACCGGCGCCACCGACGTGCCCACGTACCGCTCGTCCGCGATGGTGACGTGATACGTGGATCCGGTGATCTGGATCTCGCCTTCCGTCTCCTTCACCGCGCTCGACGGCCCGACCCACAACTCGACCGCGCCCGGCTCGACCACGCGGCGGTACCTGAGGTCGGTGAGCGCGAGGCGGGTGGTGGGCACCCGGAACGTGACCTCCGCGGACTCGCCGGCCGCGAGATCCAGCCGCAGGTAGCCGAGCAGCTGCGCGACGGGCCGCGTGACGCTGCCCTGCACGTCGCGCGCGTAGAGCTGCACCACGTCGGTGCCGTCGCGGTCGCCCGTGTTGCGCACCACGACGGTCGCGGTGAACGCCTCCCCCGCGGCGACCTCGGCCGACGCCACGAACAGGTCGCTCCGCGCGAACGTCGTGTACGACAGGCCGTGCCCGAACGGGAGGACGGGCGTGGGATCCGCGCTCGTCACCTCGCTCGGGCCCCCGAGGATCGGGTGCAGGTACGAGAACGGCTGCGCGCCCGCGGACCGCGGGAGCGACACGGGCAGGCGGCCCGACGGCGACACCCGGCCGGAGAGGACGCCCGCGATCGCGGATCCGCCCTCCTCGCCCGGGAAGAACGCCTGGAGCACGGCAGCCGGAGCCGACTCGCCCTCGAGCGCCCACGCCACCGCGTACGGCCGGCCGGTGAGCAGCACCACGACCACGGGGGTCCCGGTGGCGCGCACGGCCTCGACCAGCTCGCGCTGCACGCCGGGCAGCTCGAGGCTCTCGACGTCGTTGCCCTCGCCGACCGTGCCGCGGCCGAAGAGGCCCGCCCGGTCGCCGACGACCACGACCGCGAGGTCGGATCCGCGCGCGGCCTCGACCGCGGCGTCGAAGCCGGAGCGGTCGTCGCCCTCGACGTCGGCGCCGTGCGCGAGCACGACCTCGCTGTCCGGCAGCTCCGCGCGGAGCGCCTCGGCCACGGTCGGGATGGCGAACCCGAGCGGCGTGCCCGGGTGGTGCGCGAGCACGTGGTTCGCGAACGAGTAGCAGCCCATGAGCGCCTCGGCGCTGTCGGCGTTGGGGCCGATGAGCGCGATCCGTCCGGGCGCCGTGCGGTCGCCCGACGCGAGCGGCAGCGTGCCGTCGTTCGCGAGCAGCACCACGGACTCCTCCGCGAGCCGACGCGCGACGTCCCGGTGGGCCGGGGTGTCGAGGTCGATCTCGGTGGGCGGATCCTCGAACGTCGCGTCGAGCAGCCCCAGCTCCTCCTTCTCGTCGAGCACGCGGAGCACCGCGCGGTCGACCAGCGACTCGTCGGCGAGCCCGGCGCGGATCCGCTCCGCCAGCGGCGCGAGGTACGCGTCGCCGGTCGGCAGCTCCACGTCGATGCCGGCCTCGAGGGCCAGCGCCGCCGCCTCGCCGCGGTCGCCCGCGACGGCGTGCATCACCTGGAGGAACGCGACCGAGAAGTAGTCCGAGACCACGACGCCGTCGAAGCCCCAGCGGCCGCGGAGCACGTCGGTGAGGTACTCCGTCGTGGCGCCGACGGGCGCGCCGTCGATCTCCGCGTACGAGTTCATCACCGAGCGCACGCCGCCGTCGAGCACCGCCATCTCGAAGGGCGGCAGCAGCACGTCCTCCACGAAGCGCGGGCCGACGTGGGCGGGCGCGTGGTTGCGACCGGACTGCGAGACCGAGTAGCCGACGAAGTGCTTGAGCGTGGCGTGGATCCCGGCCGACTGCAGGCCCTTCACGTACGCCGTGCCGATGGTGCCGACCACGTACGGGTCCTCGGCGATGCACTCGTCGACGCGGCCCCAGCGGGCGTCGCGGATCACGTCGAGCACGGGCGCGAGGCCCTGGTGCACGCCGAGCTCCTTCATCGACCCGCCGATGAGCGCGGCCATCTCCTCCACGAGGCCCGGGTCGAAGGACGCACCCCACGCGAGCGGCGTGGGGAAGGTCGCGGCCTGCCACGCAGCGAGCCCGGTGAGGCACTCCTCGTGCACGAGCGCCGGGATCCCGAGCCGCGTCTCCGTCTGCAGCCGCCTCTGCTCGGCCCACAGCCACGACGCGCGCTCGACGGGATCCACCGGACGCGTGCCGTACACGCGGGTGAGGTGCCCGAGGCCGTGCTCGGTCGCCTCCTCGTAGCGGCCGGTCGTGGCCATCTCGCCCTGCATGGGCGCGACCACCTCGCCGCCCTGGTCGACCCAGTAGCCGACGATCTGCGCGAGCTTCTCCTCGAGGGTCATGCGCGCGTGCAGCTCACGCACCCGCTCCGAGACCTCGGGCAGCGCGACGGCGCCGGGTGCCGGAGCCTCCGCCCCGGTCACCCCTTCACCGCGCCCGTGAGGCCGCCGACGATGCGGCGCTCGAAGATCGAGAAGAAGATGAGCGCCGGGATCATCGACAGCGACGTGAACGCGAGCACCTTGGCCGTGTCGACCGAGTACTGCGACGAGAACGACTGCACGCCGAGCGGCAGCGTGTACGCCGACGCGTCGCTGAGGATGAACAGCGGCAGCAGGTAGCTGTTCCAGCTGCCGATGAACGCGAGGATGCCCACCGTGATCACGCCCGGCATCGACAGCCGCACGACCATCCGGAAGAAGAACCCGAGGCGGCTGCACCCGTCGATGAACGCGGCCTCCTGGATCTCGTCCGGGATGGCCCGCAGGAACGGCACCAGGATGATGATCGTCGTCGGGAGCGCGAACGCGATCTGCGGGAGGATGATCCCCGGCAGCGAGTTCGTGAGCCCGAGCGAGCGGATCACGATGTACAGCGGCGTGATGGCCACCGTGATGGGGAACATGAGCCCCGACGCGAAGATCGCGTAGAGCGCTCCCCGCCCGAAGAACGTGTACCGGGCGAGCACGTAGCTCGCCATGAGGCCCAGCACGACCGCGCCGAGCGTGGTGCCGACGGCCGCGATGAGCGAGTTGCCCACCTGGCGCCAGAACAGCGAGCCCGAGAGCACGTCGAGGTAGTTCTGGATCTGCCACGGCGACGGGAAGCCCGCCGGGTCGGTCGTGATCTGCGCGTTCGTGCGGAACCCGCCGAGGATGATGTACGCCACCGGCGTCAGCATCAGGGCGATGAGCACGACCGCGACGAGGTAGGGGATGGGGTTCTTCCCCTCGCCCGGCGTGCGGGCCCGCTTGGGCTTCGGCGTCTTGGCCGAGTAGGTGGGATCCAGGTCCGCGTTGCGCGGAGCGGCGGTGGCGACGGTCACTTCTTCGCCTTCCTTCCTGCACCCGTGAGGGCGCCGGCGGTGTCGCGGTTGAGCACGAACCGCTGGTAGACGAGCGCGACGACCAGGGAGATGAGGAACAGCACCACGGCGACGGCGTTGCCGTACCCGTAGTTGCCGGATCCGCGTCCGTTCGCCACGAGGTACGTGGCCATGGTCGAGGTGCCCGCGGTGGCCGAGATGTACTGGCCCCAGATGATGTAGACGAGGTCGAACAGCTGCAGCGAGCCGATGATCGACAGGAACGCCCAGATGCGCAGCGTCGGCGCGAGCAGCGGCAGCGTGATGCGCCGCTGGATCTGCCAGTACGAGGCGCCGTCGATGGCGGCCGCCTCGCTCAGCTCCTCCGGGATTCCCTGGAGGCCGGCGAGGAAGAGGATCACCGCGAAGCCGATGTACTTCCACGTGATGATCGTCATGAGCGACCAGATCGCGATGTCCGGGTTCGCCAGCCAGTCCTGCTGGAGGTCCGCCAGGCCGATGTTCGCGAGGAAGCCGTTGAGCGCGCCGGAGCCCTGGAGCATGAGGCTCCAGCCGGTGCCGACGACGACCTCGGAGATCACGTACGGCACGAAGATCAGCACGCGGATGATCGACTGGCCGCGCAGCTTCCGGTTGAGCAGGAGCGCCACGAGGATCGCGACGGGGCCCTGCAGCACGAGCGACAGGATCACGATGACCGCGTTGTGCATCAGGGCCTCGTGGAACGTGGGGTCCTGGAGGATCGTGATGTAGTTCCGGAAGCCCACGAAGATCGTGGGCGGGCCGAAGCCCTGCCAGCTGAAGAAGCCGTAGTAGGCCGCCATCACCACGGGGTAGATGACGAAGCCCACGAAGAAGAGGAGGGCCGGGCCCACGAGGATCAGGACCTCGAGGCGCCCGGACCAGCCCAGGCCGCGGCGTCGACCGCGCACCGCCGAGGGCGGCGTCGTCACGACGCCGCCCTCGGGGTGTGCAGGATCAGCCGCGGGACGCTGCTCGTCGAGCGAGCTCTCGCGGATGGCCATGTCGGTGCGCCTAGGCCTTCTTGGCCGCGTCGCCGACGGTCTGGATGAGCTTCTCCGGGCTGCCGTCGCCCGCCATGAGGTCGACCACGCCGACGTTCATCGCGTTGCCGACGTTCAGGCCGTAGACGGTGTCGAGCCACTGGGAGACGTAGGGCGCGTCGTTGTACGCCTTCAGGATCTCCTGCAGGTACGGCTCGGTGACGGCGGCCTGCGCCTTGGTGTTCACCGGCGGGGCGTTGAACGCGACGTAGTACTCCTGCTGCACCTCGGGGGTCGCGATGTAGTTCAGGAAGTCGGCGCACTGCTTCGGCGCCTGCGCGGAGCAGGAGTAGCCGTCGATGCCGCCCATGATGGATCCGGCCTCGCCCTCACCGCCCGAGATCTCGGGGAAGGGGAACCAGGACAGGTCGGCCAGCGGCTTCTGGTCGGGGGTCAGGCCCGCGATGACTCCCGGGTCCCAGGCGCCCATGAGCTCCATGCCGGCCTGGTGGTTGGCGATGAGGCCGGCCGAGCTGCCGGCGCCCTGCTGCGCCGCGGTGGTGAGGAAGCCCTCGTTGAAGGGATCCGTGCCCGTGAGGTCCTTGAGGTCCTCGCCGGCCTTGATCCAGCAGCCGTCGCTGAAGTCCTTGTCCTTCGCCGCCTTCTCGAGCGTGTCGGAGCTGCACTCGCGGAGCGCGAAGTTGAAGTACCAGTGCGCGGCGGGCCAGGCGTCCTTGCCGCCGAGGGCGATGGGCGCGACGCCCGAGGCCTTCAGCTTGTCGACGGCGGCGTCGAGCTCGTCCATCGTCTTCGGCGTCTCGGTGATGCCGGCCGCGTTGAAGAGGTCCTGGCTGTAGAAGATGCCGCTGGGGAGCACGGCGACGGGCATCGCGTAGGTCTTGCCGTCGATCGTGTTCGCGTCGAAGGAGCCCTTCGAGATGTCGGCCTTCGCCTCCGAGGAGATGGTGTCGGTGATGTCCATGATCTGACCCGCGGCGACCATGGCGGAGAGCTTGCCGCCACCGCGCTGGAGGAACAGGTCGGGGGCGTCGCCCGAGTTGAGCGCCGTCTGGAGCTTGCCGTCGAGGTCCTCGTTCTGGATCGACGTGGACGTGACCGTGACGCCGGGGTTCGCGGCGTTGAAGTCGGCCGTGACCTTCTCCCAGAACGCCTTGCCGGGTCCGGTGGTGGAGTTCTGCCAGAGCGTCATCTCGACGGGACCGCCGTCGTCGCCGCTGGAGCCGCTGCCGCTGCAGCCCGTGAGGGCGAGGGCCCCCACGAGCAGGGCCGCGGATCCCGTGAGGATCTTCCGTGCCTTCATGTCGTTCTACCTGTCTCTTCATTGAGCGCACCCTGGCGGGTGTCGGGGGTGACGTGCACGAGCCGCGCGCCTGGTGCTGTGGTGGTGCGGCTCTGCCGGGCCCGCTGTCGCGTCATCGCGTCGTCGCTCCGTCGTGACGGGGGCCGGTGCGGCAAGTCTCGGTCGTCCTCGGATCTTCGTCAAACGTTTTCGAAATCCTTTTCTCCGGGCGTATGGTCCACTCCATGACCCGCCGCGCCACCATCCACGACGTCGCCGCTGCCGCTGGCGTCTCGGTGTCCACCGTCTCCAAGGCCGTGAACGGGCGGTACGGCATCTCGGCCGAGACCTCCCGCCGCGTGATGGAGGTCGTCGAGCGCCTCGGCTACGAGTCGAGCCTCGTCGCCAGCAGCATGCGCTCCCACCGCACCGGCGTGGTCGGCGTGCTCGTGGCCGGCTTCGAGCCGTTCAGCGCCGAGATCCTCAAGGGCGTGGGCGCGGCCCTCCGGGAGTCGCGCTACGACCTCTTGGCCTACAGCGGCTCCCGCCAGGTGGACAACACGGGCTGGGAGCGCCGGTCGCTGAGCCGGCTGAGCGGCACCCTCATCGACGGCGCGATCATGGTGACGCCCACGGTGGTGACGGCGTCGACCGAGATCCCCGTCGTCTCCATCGACCCGCACACCGGGCCCGCCGACCTCCCGACCGTCGAGTCCGACAGCCTCGGCGGCGCGCTCCAGGCGACGCGGCACCTGCTCGAGCTCGGGCACCGGCGGATCGGGTTCCTCGCGGGCCGCCCCGACCTCCGCTCGGCGAGCCTCCGCGAGGCCGGCTATCGGCGGGCGCTGCAGGACGCGGGCATCGCGTTCGACCCGGCGCTCGTGCGCGCGGGCCTCTTCCTCACGGCGGCCGCGCGGGAGCCGGCGCGCGCCCTGCTCTCCATGCCCGACCGGCCCACCGCGATCTTCGCCGCCAACGACCTGTCCGGCATCGCGATCCTCCAGGTGGCGGCCGAGCTCGGGATCCGCGTGCCCGAGGACCTCTCCGTCATCGGCTTCGACGACATCCCCGAGGCGTCGCAGATGACGCCGCCGCTCACGACGATCCGCCAGCCGATGCAGCGCCTCGGCACGACCGCGGTGGACCTGCTCATGTCGCTCATGGCCGGGCAGGAGCCGGAGGCCATGCGGATCCAGCTGCCCACCCGCCTCGTGCGCCGCGCCACCACGGCGCCCCCGCCGCCGCGGCGGCGGTGACCGGCGGTCGCCCTGCCAGGCTGGGGGCATGGATCACCACGACGACTGGGACGCCCGGGTCGCCGCCTTCTGGGCGACGGCCGACGACGAGCGCGCGGACGAGACCGTCGCCGGGATGCGGGCCCTGGTCGCGGAGCGGCCGGCCGACGATCCGCGCGCGCTCTACGAGCTGGCCAGCGCACACGACCTCGTGGGCCGCGAGGCGGAGGCCGTGCCGCTGTACCGTGCGGCGATCGCCGGCGGGCTGGATGCGGCGCACCTGCCGTTCGCCGTGATCCAGTTGGCGAGCTCCCTGCGCAACGTGGGCGAGCCCGCCGAGGCGATCGCGCTGCTCGAGGCCCTGCCCGACGACGACCACGCGCCGGGCCGCGACGCGTTCCTCGCGCTCGCGCTGCACGACGCGGGCCGTCCGACGGAGGCGCTGGCCGTGGCACTGCGGCGGCTCGCGCCGACGCTGCCCGAGTACGGGCGCGCGGTGGCGGCGTACGCGGACGAGCTCGGGGAGCGGTCGACGGGCGCCGGGGAACGCTAGGCGTCGGGATCGGCGGATCCGCGCCCGTCGCGGAGCCCGAACGCCGCCATCGCCTCGGCATGGCTTGAGGCGGATCGCGGCTTCATCGCTGGAGACCGCTCACGGTCGTCTCTGCCACCAGCGCCTTCTACCAGCAGCCTTCTCATACGGCGGCAGCGGGGTCGCGTGCCCATCGAAGGCATCCGGTCGATCACCCCTGCTGTCATCGGAAGCCCGGCCACTCTCGGCTCGCTGACGCCGCGCCTGCGCTTCCGCTAGGGCGGCCGAGAGCCGTCCATTGAATCCCATCAACTCATCGCTCCTGACTCCTCTGCCTAATTCCGCACGTGTAGATACAACGCACGCGACACCCCGTCATTTCCTACCACGAGGATATTGTCTGCACATCGCGGGCCTCCATCTTGCCCCTGAGTCCCAGCGGAGATGTGGTCACGGCGACGTGTTTCGATTTGTTACTGGGACACGCTTCGGATATGTGATGTTTTCGGCGAGTTGAACCTCGAAGCTCACAGCCAGAAGAGCCACCGACGAAAGGGACCATCTGATGAACAGAAATCGAATCGCTATAGCATCATTTATATCTGCTGCCGCATTGGCGATGACCGTCGCGACGCCAGCGCAAGCAGCGACCGCAACTTTCTTCGACGGAAGCGCGGCTCCTGACACAACATACACAGAAGGGACGGTTTATCAGAGCCGCACCGGGATCACGGCCGGATTCACCGAGCAGACGATAACCGGGTTGGCCAACATACAGGTCTGGCTCGGTACAGCCACTACGAACGCTTGGAGCTATGAGGCCACGATCTACGACACCCGGAACTACCGAAAGGGTGCTTTCAGGTGGAAGTCGCCAGGCGAAACTGCCAGCCTCAACGCAAGGGCCACGGCCTTGGATGTCGGTCGGATCCGCAGTGATGCGGATACCGATTCCACAGCCATCGAGGACCATGTAGAAGGCCCTGCCGTCCCGACTTCTGCCTTAGCCCATGTTGCCTCCACGTACGGATTCTCGAAGGATGACCTGGTCCCCATCGGTCAGCATGAGGGTGTGCAGCTCTGGAAGGCGTCGAACGCGACCGACACCTTCCTGTTCACCTCCGGCCAATCCGAGGACGACTACGTCACATCCGCCCGGGCGTCGAACAGCAGCTTCTCTCAGCGCGCGATCTCCGTCCGAAACAGCATCCCGAAAGCAGATGGCGCCGTTGAGACTCATCAATTCGTTCTCACGGATGACGCCCACGAGGCAGAAGTCGCGTCCGTCGATGGCCTGCGCAACGTAGGCCACGACCTGTTCGTAGACGCCAGAGCCGACGACCGCGGAGAAGATCAAATCACCACCTTCGGCGCAGAAGGCACCGTTCTGACGAGCGACGCCGGTGACGCACGTGAGCCCGTCAGCTATGCGCTTGCGCTCTCCGGTACGCAGTGATCGCATACGGGCGGATGCCTGACTGACCTCGACACGATCTGGGGGTGGTCTCGACTCTCCCCACTCGATGGCCAGGGGGCGCAGCTATTGTCGCGATGGCTGCGCCCCTCATCGGCCTCGGCCCGTGGATGCGGCTCGCCTCTCGCAGAACGACATCCATGGCGCGACGCGGCACCGCGGCCCGCCTAGCTGCGAGTCAACGCTGGGGAATTGCTAGGCAGCCGGGGTCGTACGGGGAGGCTCCACCGTAGTGGTCGAGGCTTCGTGAGCCGAGGCGTCCCCCGCGTCCGCCTCCGCCTTCTTCGCGCGGGCCAGGCGGATCGCCGCGCGGCCCGACGGCAGGGAGATGGCCACCGAGATCACCACGACCGTGATGATCCCCGCGGCGACGAGGAGCTCCTGCACGCTGAAGACGTCGGCGAGCGGGCCGAACGCGACCGCGCCGATCGGGGTCGCGAGCGCCATGACGATGCCGACGTAGCTGAAGACGCGGCCGTGCATCTCGGGCGCCACGGTCTCCTGCACGAGCGTCATGAACGGCGCCGAGAACAGCGGCACGAAGAGGCCGATCGCGAACATGAAGCCGTAGAACACCCAGAGGTTCGGGCTGAGGCCGAGGCCCGCGGTGAAGATCGCGAAGCCGAAGCAGCTCACCAGGATCAGGGTCATGCGGTCGGACTTCGCGAACACCGTCGACACGAGCGCGCCGCCGCCGAGCATGCCGACGCTGAACGCGACCTCGAGCACGGTCACCATCCACACCTCGGTGCCGTAGGTGCGGGCCACGAGCAGCGGCGTGATGAACGACGGCGCCACGGTGAGCAGGAAGATGATCGCGAAGACCACGAGCAGCCAGCGGACGACCGGGTTGCCGCCGATGTAGCGGATCCCCTCGACGAGGTCCTCGCGGTAGCTCGACGTCTTGTCCGCGATGGAGGCGAGCGTCGGCACGGCCACGGACAGCAGGAAGGCGATGCCGATGGCGGCCGTGATCGCGTCGACGAAGAAGAGCGGCACGAGCCCGTAGGCGGCGAAGATCGCGCCCGCGGCGGCCGGTGCCAGCAGCGCCATGGCCGACTGGATGGTGCCGAAGATGCCGTTGACCCGCAGGAGCTGCTCGGGCGGCACGATCTGCGGGATCATCGCCTGCACCGCGGGCGTCTGGAACCCGGCGCCGACGGAGCGCACGGCCACCGCGAGCAGGATGATCCAGAGGTCGGTGACGCCGTTCATCATGAGCAGCGCGAGCGCGAGCGTGACCACGGCGATGCTGCTGTCGGAGACGATCACGAGCACGCGCCGGTTCATCCGGTCGGCGAGCGTGCCGCCGAAGATCGAGACGATGCCCTGCGGCAGGAACGCGCAGACCGCGTAGAGCGCGACCGCGAGGCCCGAGCGGGTCTCGAAGGTGACGTACCACATGACCGCGTATTGGACGAGCATCGAGCCGAACAGCGAGACGGTCTGGCCGCTGAGGAAGAGGGTCGCGTTGCGCCGCCAGCGCGCGGCGACGACGGCCTGGTCGGCCGCGCTCAGGGCGGGCGCGTCGGGCAGGTCGGCGTGCGGTGCCGGGTCGCTCATCGGGTCCTCGTGCGCTCGATTTTCCTCGGGTGTGGGACGCCAGGGTACGGCCCCGCGACGGCGGCGCGCCAGGGGTGGGCGCCGTGGATCAGAGGTCGCGGCTCGCCAGCACCACGTCGGAGTCGGAGGGGGTGATCTGCACGGAGCGGATCCGGTCCATCGGGAGGCTGGAGGTGGCCGCGAGCAGCCGCGACTCCGTCTGGCCCGCGCCCCAGGTGGCGACGACCGTGCGGGAGCCGGCGTCGTCGATGGCGACGAGGTCGTAGGAGCCCTGACCGACGCCGCCGCCCGCGTAGGCGCAGCTCCAGTCGAAGCGCGTGCCGTAGGGCTTGGCGGTGACGGCGAGCTGCGCGGTGACCCCGACGTCAAGGTCGGAGCGCATGCTCACGGCGTCTTGGGGCAGGCCCGCGGAGAGGTCGCCGGAGGGCGAGGAGGCGACCGGGGTCGGATCCGCGAGGGGCGCGCTCACGCCGGCACGGAGCGCGGAGCCGAGGCCCGCGCCGCCCACGAGGAGCACGACGGCGGCCGCGGCGAGAAGCCAGCCTCCCGTGCGGCGGGTGAGCCGGGCGGGGCGGGACAGGGATCCGGGGAGCCGCCGTCCACTGCTCGGGCGCCGACCGCGGGGCACGTGGTGCGACGCGGACGCCGCGGTGGACGGCAGGGGCACCACGGGCGCGGGGCCCGCCGCCGTGGAGCCGGCGGCAGCGGCGGACGGCGCGGCGTCACGGGCGGCGTCGGCGGCGTCGGCCACCGGATCCGGCTCGTCGAGCAGCGCGAGCGCGTCCTCGACGGGCAGCATGCGCAGCACGCCGGGCAGCCCGGCCAGGTCGGCGAGGGAGCGGGTGCACGCGTCGCAGCGCGTGAGGTGGGCCTCGAACTGCGCGCGGTCGGTGGCGCTGAGGCTGCCGAGCACGTACGCGGCATCCCACTCGTGGATGTCGTCGGCGCGGTCGTTCATCGGGTGACTCCTCGTTCTTGCAGGGCGAGACGGAGCGCCTTGAGCGCGTAGTGGAGGCGGGACTTGATCGTGCCGGGCGGCACGCCCTCGCGTTCCGCCGTCTCCGCCACGGTCCGTCCGAGGTGGTAGCAGCTGACGACCGCACGGCGGTGCTCCGCGGAGAGCGACGCGAGCGCCTCCGCGACGAGCAGGCGGTCGATGATGGCGTCCGAGGCGTCCGCGACGGGATCCTCCGGCAGCACGTCGGTCGGCGTCTCGCGTCCGCGCCAGGCGCTGCGGCGGTCGTCGATCACGAGGTTCCGCACGACGGTGAAGAGCCAGCGGCGGGCCGACTCGTCCTCCTCGGCGAGGATCGCGGGCGAGCGCCAGGCGCGCAGCAGGGCCTCCTGCACCACGTCCTCGGCGAGCGCCGCGTCCCCCGTGAGCCGCAGCGCGTAGCGCTGGAGCGCGGGGGCGTGCGCGTCGTGCAGCGCCCTCATGCGTGCCGTGCTCTCCGTGGCCATCCGTACCTCCTCCTCCCACGACGAGACGGACGGCCGGAAGGTTCACCGCGGTGCGGGAATCATCTCAGGCGGATCGTGGATCGACCCGCGCGTGCCCCCGTCGACCCCTGGCGGGCCGCGTCACATCCGCACGATCACGTTCCCGCGGGAGTCCCCGCGGAGGAGGTCGTCGAACGCCGCGGGTGCCGCCGCCAGCCCGCCCTCGACGATCGTGTGCGGGAACACGATCCGCCCCTCCCACAGCCAGCGCGCGTAGCTCTCGTCCCACGCCCGGATCTGCTCGGCGGTGTGGTGCGTCGAGAACGGGCGGATCCAGCTGCTTCACGAAGGCCGTCATCACGGCGAGCCGCGGCGTGCCGCCCTGACCGCCTCCGACCTGTCCGGCCAGCGGGCCGCACAGCACGAGCCGCGCCCGGGGCGGCAGCCTGCACGGCCGCCTCGAAGCCGAGCTCGTCGACGAGCCGGGCGGCCTTGGCGGCCGAGCCCGCGGATCCGATCACCGTGCTCGCCCCGCGGGCTCGCACGATCTGCCCGGCGAGGGAGCCGACCCCGCCCGCGGCGCCGGTCACGAACACGACGCCGCCCTCCCCGACGCGGGATTCCCCGCATCCGCAGCCGCGAACCTGGCAGACCCCTGAGCGCGTGAACGTTATCCGGAGCTGGCCCGTCGTCCTCCATGTCGGCGCAACATCCCGCGGCGGACGAAGACGCACCACCCGGATCAGGAGAACCCCATGCAGAAGAAGACCAAGATCATCCTCGGCACGAGCGCAGCCGTCGTCGTCGTGCTCGGTGTCAGCGCCGCCGCGTTCGGCCCGGCGTTCTACCGCGACGTGATCGTCGGCGCACCCGCCGCCGCCCCGTCCGTCTCGGCCGCCCCGGCCGACTCGTCGCTCGACACGAGCAACCTGTCGGGCGACTGGAAGATCGGCGCCGGCAGCACCGCCGGCTACCGCGTCGCCGAGGTGCTCAACGGCACCGACGTCACCGTCGTCGGCAAGACCGAGAAGGTGTCCGGCACCATCACGGTGGACGGCTCCACGCTGAAGGACGCGACCGTCACGGTCGACGTCGGCTCCGTCGCCACCGACCAGGCGGCCCGCGACGACTACTTCCACAGCACCGCCATGGAGGTCTCGAAGTACCCCGACGCGACCTTCACGCTCACGCAGCCGGTCGACGCGGCCGTGCCCGCGAGCGGCAAGGTCGCGACCGTCGAGGCGACCGGCGAGCTCACCATGCACGGCGTGAAGCAGACCGTCACCGTGCCGCTGCAGGCCGCGCTCACCGCCGACGGCGTGCAGGTCAGCGGATCCATCCCCGTCACCTTCGCCGACTACGGCGTCGAGGCCCCCAGCCTCGGCTTCGTGAGCGTCCAGGACAAGGGCACCGTGGAGTTCCTGGTGAAGGCCACGCCCGCGAAGTAGTCGCGGACCGGCCCACGGGGCCGCCCCAGACGAGGGGAGGAGGAGCGCGTTCGGGGCGCTCCTCCTCCCCTTTCCGCGTCCCCGGGCGGGTGCGCCGGCCAGCCGGACGCGCGTGCCGGGCCCCGTCGCCATGCACCTCCGCGGGTCCTCCGCTGCATCTGTCCACGGGCAGCGGCACCTGGGGACGGGCAGGCGGTTCCCCAGGATCACCGCGCTTAAGGTCATGGCGGTCCGGCGCGGGTCTTCCCGCCGAGACGCCATTCACTGCCCATCACAGAGAGAGATGACACGACCATGTCCGTCACCCGCTCCGCGTTCCGCACCCGCCCCGTGGCCGTCGCCGCGCTCACGACGCTCGCCCTCCTCGGCGTGCCCGCGGCCGCCCAGGCCGCCACCCCCGCCCACGCCGGCACCGCCGACAGCGCGTCCGCCCACCACCACCACGCTCCGTACCCCCTCAGCCAGTACACGATCCCCGCCACGGACGGCAGCGGCTTCGGCGACGCCACCCTCTACGCCCCGCAGAACACGGGCAAGAAGACCCTCGGCGCGATCGTCGTCGCCCCGGGCCTCAAGGGCGACCAGTCCGACCTCGCCTGGCTCGCCAAGGACCTCGCCGGCGAGGGCTACATCGTGCTGAACATGAACACCCTGGGCGGCTACGACCTCCCGCAGCAGCGCTCCTACGAGATGCTCGCCGCCGCCAAGTACCTCGCCACCGCCAGCCCGGTCAAGGACCAGGTGAACCCGGCCGACATCGGCGTGGTCGGCTACTCGCTCGCCGGCGGCGGAGCCCTCAACGCCGCCGTGGAGCAGCACGGCCTCAAGGCCGCCGTCGCGCTCATGCCGTACGACTTCCCGGCCGGCACCACCGACCCGTACCACCCCACCGCCTCGCCGTCGTACCCCACCGACACCACCCCGACCCTGATCATCACCGGCCAGACCGACCAGACCGCGCCGGCGTCGTTCATGGGCAAGCCCGCCTACGAGTCCATCCCCAACACCACCGCCAAGCAGTACCTGGAGCTCCGCGGCGCCGACCACCTGGCGTTCCGCAACAAGGAGAACGGCACCGTCCGCGACGCCGTGACGAACTTCCTCAAGGTCTACATGGACGGCAACAGCGCGTACAAGCCGTACGTCTGCCCGGCCCAGCCGATCTCGGCCGCCATCAGCGACTCCGCCAGCTCCTGCCCCAAGTAGGACCGATCCCCGGCCTCCGGGCCCCATGAGAGCGGCGTGCGACCTCGTGTCGCACGCCGCTCTCGGCGTTCCGGTCAGTGCGCCTGCAGCACGGCCCAGGCGATGAGGCCGTCGATGCGCCGGATGTCGGCGCCCTTGCCGAGCTTCACCTTGATGTGCCCGGCGCGCGTCCACAGCTCCAGCTCCGCATTCAGGTCGAACCTGCCCGCGTTCTCCGTCGACCACATGTTGATCGCGCTGTAGGGCAGCGAGTACAGCTCGACCTTCTTCCCCGTGATCCCCTGTGCGTCGCGCACGATGAGCCGCTTGGTCGTGAAGGTGGCCGAGTCGCGGAAGGTGCGGAACGAGGCGACCGCCTGCTCCCCCTCCACGAGGAGCTCGTGCACGTCGTCGGGCACGGGGATCTCGTCGGCGAGGGTCCAGGTCAGGAGGGGTGCGGTGGCGTCCATCCTCCGATGGTGGCAGCCGGGCGCGCGCCCCGCAGGCCCCATTCCGGGCCGCCCGCTCGCCACGGCGTCCGCGGACGGCGGGTCACGCGCGGAGCGCCCCGCGCAGGAGCTGCGCCTCCATCGGGGCGCCGTCGAGCAGGGCGCAGAACGGACACGGCGTCTCGGGGGTCACCGGTCCGTGCCCACCGGCGTCGCATCCGTCGCTCCGACCGGCATCAGCGCTCAGGCCGTCGTCGGCTGATCCGAGCGCGGCAGGCCGCGCAACCAGAGGTCGACCTCGCGGGTGGAGCGGAGGCGCACGATCCGCAGGTGCGGGTGGTCGATGGCCGCGTGCACCACGCGCTTCCGCACCTTCGCGCGACCGCGCCAGCCCCAGCGGACGATGTGGTCCGGGTCGGTGAACACCGTGCGCATCGGCGGCTCGACGTTGTCGTGCCAGAGCGGCTCGCGGCGCCAGCGGCGCATGACCGTGCGGCGGATCAGCCGCCCCATCTGCACCTGCACCGGCAGGTCGAGCCACACGAGCGTGTCCGCGCGGGACGGCAGCAGCGGCCCGAGCTGCGTCGTGTACTGCCACTCGGTGACCCAGGCGTCGCACGAGGTGAACGCCTCGACGTCGTCGCGGAAGGTGGGCAGCTCGGTCCAGCCGGGCCCGTGGAAGAGCGCGTCCATCTCGGTGTGCGGGAGGCCCGTGCGCTCCTGGATGCGCCGGGCGAGCGTGGTCTTGCCGGCTCCCGAGGGTGCGGCGATGAGGATGCGCCGGGCGGGCGGATCCAGGCGCTGCAGGGGTCCGAGCATCCGCCGATCCTAGGGCGGCCGGATGCGGAGCCGCCGGGATCCGTCCCCGTCCTTCCCGCCGCGCATCCCGGCCGGTAGCGTGGTGCGGCCCGCGACGAATCGCCGACGAACCGGAAGGGGCCGATCATCCGATCGCTCTCGCGCGACGACGCGCACCCCGTGGATGCCCACCCCGTCCTCACGACCGCGACCGCGGCGCCCACGTGGGAGGAGGGCGTGATCGTCGGCAGCGGCCGGATCGGCGCGGTGGCGCACGGCCCGGCCGACGCGATCACGGTCTCGCTCGCGCACGAGCGCTGGTTCCCGCCGGTGAACCCGCGGCCCGCCGCCCCGGACCTCCGGCCGCGCCTCGACGGGATCCGCCGCGCGCTCCTCGCGGGCGACGCGGACACGGCGAGCGCCGAGCTCGAGGCGGCCGCGCGCGACGACGGATACGGCGACGGCCTCGTCTGGACCGACCCGCTCGGCATCTGCGCGACCCTCGTGATCCGCACGCCCGGCGGCGCGGTCGGCATGCGGCGGAGCGTCGACCCGGCCGGCGGCGAGGTCGCGATCGCGTGGGCGGATCGAGACGGCGCGCGGCACGAGGTGCGGATGGTCGCGCCGCGGGCGGGCGACGCTCCTGCGGACGCGGACGACGACGCGGACGTGGGCGCGGATGCGGACGCGGGCGGCGACGCGGGCGGCCCCGGCGGCGACGCCCTCTGGATCGCGCTCGAGTCCGACCGCGAGCGCGAGGTCGCGATCGAGCTCGGCCTCGGCGCGGGCGACGCGACCTCGCTCGACACGGGCGTGCCGGACGCGTCGGACGCGGTGCGCGCCTCGGTCGCGGGCGGCGGGCGCGGGATCCTCACGGCCGAGGCGGGCGCGGGGTCCGTCGCGGTCCGGGCGGTGACGGCGGTCGACGCCGGCGTCGCGTGGGTGGAGGCGGGCGGATCCGCGCGCGCGACGCTCCGGGTCGGACCGGGCGGCACGCGGCTGGTCCGCGTCGCCGTGGGCACCGGCCCGGCCGACGCGACGGCGGCACCCACCGAGCCACCGCCCGGATCCGCCCCCACCTGGGACGACATCCGCGCCGCCCAGCGCGCTTCCCACGGCCGCCTGGTCGGCGCCTCGACGCTCGACCTCGACGGCGCGGCGCCCGCGGAGCACGACACCGACGCCGGCTCCGACACCGAGGCCGTCTGGTCCGCCGCCCGCGCCGGCGACCCGGCCGCGCGCCGCCGCGTGGTGGAGATCGCCTACCTGAGCGGCCGCGCGAACGTGATCGCCGCCACGGGCGAGCTGCCGCCCACGCTGCAGGGCGTCTGGCAGGGCACGTGGCGCCCGGCGTGGTCGGCCGACTACACGCTCAACGGCAACGTGCAGGACGGCGCGATGGCCGGCATGGTCGCGACCGGCACGCCGGAGCTCGCCCGCAGCATCCTCGCGCTGGTGCTCCCGCACCTCGACGACTTCCGCGAGAACGCCCGCCGCGTCTTCGGTGCCGAGGGGATGCTGCTGCCCGCGCGCATGTCCACGCACGGCCGCGCGGACCACCTCTCGGCCGACTACCCGCACCCGTTCTGGATCGGCTGCGGCGGCTGGATCCTCCGCATCGCCGCCGACGCCGTCTCCGCCACGGGCGACCGCGGCATCGTCGACGACCGGCTGTGGGAGCTCGTCGAGGGCGTGCTGCGCTTCGCCGAGACGGGGACCGTGCTGGTCGACGGCGTACGCCGCCTCGTCCCCTCCTACTCGCCCGAGAACACGCCCCGCGGCGAGCGGGTGCCGGCCGCGACCGACGCGACCATGGACGTCGCGATCCTCCGCGACGCCGCCCGGGCCACGGCCCTCCTCGGCCGGGCCCGCGGCGACGCGTCGCTCGACGCGCGCTGGGACGCGGTGGTCCGCGACCTGCCGCCGTACCGGGTGGCCGACGACGGCACGCTCGCCGAGTGGCTGGATCCGCGCTGGCCGGAGGAGGTCGCGCACCGCCACGCGTCCCAGCTGCACCCCGTGGGCACGGGTACGGATCCGGCGTTCCACGGCGACGCCGCGGAGGCCGTGCGCCTGCGGACCGCGGCCTCGCGCACGGTGGCGGCCAAGATCGCGTGGCGCGCGGAGCATCCGACGGCCCCGCCCGGACGGATGGAGATGGCGTTCGGCCTGGTGCAGGTGGGCCGCGCCGCCGCCGCGCTCGGCGACGCGGAGGCCGCGCTGACGTGCGCCGAGTGGCTCGCGGTCGAGCACTGGAGCCCGACGCTCACGACCCGGCACGACGCGGGCCGGATCTTCAACCTCGACGCGAGCGGCGGCCTGCCGGGACTCGTGGCGGCGATGCTGCTCGGATCCGACGAGGGGTCGCTCGCCGTGCTGCCCGCGGTGCCGGCGGCGTGGCCCCGCGGGTGCGTCACCGGGCTCCGCGCGCGCGGCGGCGTCGTGGTGGACCGGCTCGCGTGGGATCCGGCCGGCGCGACCCTCGTCGTGCGCCGCCTCCCCGCGGCCGCGTGGCTCGCGCCCGCGGGCGGCACGGCGCTCCGGCTGCCGCGGTCGGCGACCGTGCGCGTCGACGGCGCGGTGCACGACGCGGCCTCGCCCCTCGTGATCGGCGAGGAACCCGTGCGCGTCGAGGTCGGATGGGCCGGGCGGAGCGTAGTGTGAGATCGATCTCTCACCCCGGGGCCGCGGTCCCGGACTCGTAGCGGCACCGTCGCCGCCCCAGCGCAGGAGCATCCGTGACCACCACCATCACCGTCGACCTCGACCGCCCCGGCGCCACCATCAGCCGCCACCTCTACGGGCACTTCGCCGAGCACCTCGGCCGCTGCATCTACGACGGCTTCTTCGTGGGCGAGGACTCGCCCGTGCCGAACGCGGGCGGGATCCGCCTGGACGTGGTCGAGGCGCTCAAGGCCCTCGACATCCCCAACCTGCGCTGGCCCGGCGGCTGCTTCGCCGACCGGTACCACTGGCGGGAGGGCGTGGGCCCGCGCGAGGAGCGGCCGAAGCTCATCAACACCCACTGGGGCGGTGCGGTCGAGGACAACTCCTTCGGCACGCACGAGTTCATGGCGCTCTGCGAGCTGCTCGGCGCCGACGCTTACGTCTCGGGCAACATCGGCTCGGGCACGGTGCAGGAGATGTCCGACTGGGTCGAGTACCTCACGGGCGCGGGGCGGTCGCGCATGGCCGACCTCCGCCGCGCGAACGGCCGCGACGAGCCGTGGACCGTGCCGTTCTGGGGCCTCGGCAACGAGGCGTGGGGCTGCGGCGGCAACATGCGCTCGGTCACCTACGCCGACCTCGCGCGGCAGTTCGGCACATTCTGCGAGAGCGGCGGCGCGACCCCGCTGCACCGCATCGCGGCCGGCGCCGACACCATGGACACCGCGTGGACAGAGACGCTCATGCGCGTGATCCCGGAGATGGACGCGCATCCGTTCTCGTCCGTGCCGTGGGAGTCGATCTCCGTGCACTACTACACGCTCGGCGGCAGCTGGACGGCGAAGGGCAGCGCCACGGACTTCGACGAGGAGGCCTACTGGAGCACCATCGTGGCGGCCCAGGGCATCGAGCCGCTGCTCCGCGCCCACGCCGCGGTGATGGACGTGCACGACCCCGCCAAGGAGTACGGCATGGTGCTCGACGAGTGGGGCACCTGGTGGGACGTCGAGCCGGGCACGAACCCGGGCTTCCTGTTCCAGCAGAACACCATCCGCGACGCCATGGTCGCCGCCTGGCACTTCGACGTCTTCCACTCCTTCGCCGACCGGCTGCGCATGGCGAACATCGCGCAGACCGTGAACGTGCTGCAGGCGATGCTGCTCACGGATCCCGACGGCGGCGAGATGGTGCGCACCCCCACGTACCACGTGTTCGAGATGAACCGCGGGCACCACGACGCCACCTCGCTGCCGACCACGGTCGTCGGCCCGGCGCGCGCGGTCGACGGCGGCGAGATCCCGCTGGCCTCCGCGTCGGCGAGCGCCAAGGACGGCCGCGTGCTCGTGTCGCTGACGAACGTCGACCTCGACGCGCCGCAGGAGGTCGTGGTCGCGTTCCGCGGCGGCCGCGCGGTCGACGTCGCGGGGCGCATCCTCACGGCCGACCGGCCCGACGCGCACAACCGCCCGGGCGACGCCGACGCCGTGCACCCGGTCGCCCTCGAGGGGATCGAGACGACCGCCGACGGCGTGCGCCTCACCCTCCCGCCGCACTCGTTCGCGACCCTCTCGCTGCGGCTCGAGGCGTGACCGCGCCGGTCTGCGCGGCCATCCCGCCCCTGGGATGGAACAGCTGGGACTGCTTCGGCGGCTCCGTGACCGAGGAGGAGGTGCTCGCCAACGCGCGCTTCCTCGCCGCGCACCTGCTGCCGCACGGCTGGGACACGGTCGTCGTCGACATCCAGTGGTACGAGCCGGATCCGGGCGCGCACGACTACCGGGAGCGATCCGCCGCCGAGCTCGACGCGTGGGGCCGGCCGCAGCCCGCGGTCGGCCGCTTCCCGTCGGCGGCGGGCGGGCGCGGGTTCGCGGAGCTCGCGCGGCGGATCCACGCGATGGGCCTCCGCTTCGGCGTGCACCTCATGCGCGGCGTGCCCCGGCGCGCGGCCGAGGAGGCGCTGCCGATCCTCGGATCCGACGCCACGTGCGCCGACATCGCCGACCCGGCGAACCCCTGCCCCTGGAACCCCGACATGCACGGCGTCGACATGACGAGGCCGGGCGCGCAGGAGTGGTACGACTCCGTGTTCGCGATGCTCGCCGAGTGGGGCGTCGACTACGTGAAGCTCGACGACGTGCTGTACCCGCCGGTCCAGGCCGCGGAGGTCACCGCGATCTCGCGCGCGATCGCCGCATCCGGCCGCCCGATGACCCTGAGCCTCTCGCCCGGCAAGCGCCTCAGCCTCGAGCACCTCGACCTGCTGCGGGAGACCGCGCAGCTCTGGCGGATCTCGGACGACTTCTGGGACGACTGGGCGCACCTCCGCGAGCAGTTCCAGCGCGCGGCCCGGTGGGCGCCGCACCAGCGGCCCGGCGGGTGGGCGGACGCCGACATGCTGCCGCTCGGCCGCATCGGGATCCGCGCCCACGTCGGCGGCGACCGGCAGAGCCGCTTCACCCCGGCCGAGCGGCGCACGCTCGTGTCGCTGTGGTGCCTGCTCCGCTCGCCGCTGATGTTCGGCGGGCACCTGCCCGACACCGACCAGGCCACGCTCGCGCTGCTCACCAACGACGACGTGCTCGCGCTCCTCGGCAGCGACGCGAGCCGCGAGATCGTGCGCGACGGCGACCTCGTGATCTGGGCGGCCGAGCAGGGCGCCACCCGCTGGCGCGCGGTCTTCCACCTGGGCGACGCGCCGCTCGAGGTGACGGCGCACCTCGCCGACCTCGGCTGCCCGGACGCGACGCACGCCACCGACCTGTGGACCGGCGAGGAGCTGGCCGTCGTCGGCGGCGGGATCCCGCTCGAGGTCGAGGCCCACGGCGTGCGGCTGCTGCGGCTCGTCTGATCCGCGCGGCGCGACACCGACACGACGACGCCGGCCGCCGATCCCCGAGGGGGACGGCGGCCGGCTTCGTGAGGGACGCGGGCCTCAGCCCTTGAACGCCCCGTCCATGATCCCCGTGATCATCCGCCGCCCGACGAAGAAGAACAGGATCAAGAGCGGCAGCGTCGCCATGAACGACCCGCCCATCGCGAGCGCCACGTCGATCGACCGGTTCGCCTGCAGCTGCTTCAGCGCGATCTGCACCGTGAACAGCTCCGGCGACTTCAGCACGATGAACGGCCACATGAAGTCGTTCCACACGCCCGTGAAGGTGATGAGCCCGAGCACGAACGCGGCCGGCCGCACCACCGGGAACGCGACGCCCCAGAACAGCTGCCACGAGTTCGCGCCGTCGAGGCGGGCCGCCTGGATGAGCTCGTCGCTCACCGTGGTGGACATGTGCTGCCGCATCCAGAAGATGCCGAACGCGCTCGCGAGGCCCGGCACGATGATCGCCTGCAGCGTGTCGACCCAGCCGAGCTGGCTGATGATCAGGTACTGCGGGATCACGCTGAGCTGCGCCGGCACCGTCATGGTGAGCAGCACGATGAGGAACAGCGTGTTCCGCCCCGGGAAGGTGAGCTTCGCGAACGCGAACCCGGCCATGGCGCAGAGCACCGCGGAGAGCACCGCGACGGTCGTCGACACCAGCACGCTGTTGAGCAGCGACAGCATGAACGGCACCGTGTCGAACACCTTGCCCGCGACCTCGAAGAAGTTCGTGCCCGGGAACAGGCGCGGCGGGATGGAGGTGACGGCGGTCGCCCCCACCGAGGCCACGACGAGCATGTAGTAGAGCGGGAACACCGAGATCAGCACGGCGATGCTCAGGAACACGTAGACGATCGGGCTGATGCCGCCGCCCTTGCCCCGACGGCGCGGCAGGGCCGACCGCCTCGTGACGGGGGCGGCGACGACGGGTGACACGGTCTGGTCGATCACGTCGGACATCAGCTCGCCTTCCGGGTGCGGGTGGACAGGTAGAAGTTGAGGAGCGCGACGACCACCACGATCACGAACAGCACGACCCCGATGGCGGATCCGTAGCCGAACTTGAACTGACCGAAGCCCTGCTCGTAGAGGAACAGCGCGAGCGTCTGGCACTGCCGGCCGGCGCCGCACGTGAGGCCCGACTCGGGCGCCGCGAGCAGCGGCTCCGTGAAGATCTGCAGGCCGCCGATGGTCGACATGATCACCGTGAAGATGATGATCGGGCGGAGCGCGGGGATCGTCAGGTGCCGGAACTGCTGCCAGCTGGACGCGCCGTCCACCGCCGCCGCCTCGAACATCTCCCGCGGGAGCGCCTGGAGGCCGGCGAGGTAGAGCAGCGTGTTGTAGCCGAACCAGCGCCACATGACCATGGCCGAGATGAGGATCCACGAGCCGTGGTTGGTCGCCATGAAGTTGACCGACGGGAGGCCGAAGATCCCGAGCACCCAGTTGATGAGGCCGAAGTTGCGGTCGAAGATCTGCGCGAACACGATCGCGGTCGCGGCGACCGAGGTGATGTACGGCACGAGCAGCGCCATGCGGAAGAAGTTCGCCCACTTGAGCCGGGCGTGGTTGAGCAGGTGCGCGAGGAAGAGCGCGAGGAGCAGCTGCGGGATCGTGGAGATCAGGAAGATCGCGAACGTGTTGACGAGCGCGTTCCAGAACCGGTCGTCGGCGAACAGCTGCTGGAAGTTCGCGAGCCCGACGAAGGTCTGCTTGCCGATCGGGTTCCAGTCGAACAGCGAGACGTAGAACGTGAAGACCAGGGGGAACAGGCCGAACACGATGAAGATGACGAAGAAGGGCGCGACGTAGGCATACGGCGCGATGCGCTCGGAGAGCGACTGCTGGATCCTGCGGGTCGGGCTCGCCGCCGGCGCCTTCCCGCGGCGCGGGCGCGGGGCGGGAGGCGCGGGGGGCTCGGTGCTCGTGCGGGGTGATGTCGCCGTCGACATGGGGTACCTCCGTCTGGGGGCGGCCCGGAGCGTGAGCGCCCCGGGCCGCCGGGTGGGTGGGACGGGATCAGCCGCCGATGGCGGTCTTCGCCGAGGCGAGCGCCTGCGGCCACGCCTTCGCGGAGGTGACGTTGCCCGACTCCAGCTCGACGAGCGTGTTGAGCAGGGCCGCGTTGATGGGCGACGTGTCGGGTCCGTTGTAGAAGGACGGGAACTCCGTCACCGACTGCGACATCACCTCGCCGATCTTGGAGTCGCCGAAGAAGTCGTCCGTGTAGGCCGAGACGGCGTCGCTCCCGATCGCGGCGGTCGCCGCCGGGAACGTGCCGGTGCGCTCGAAGTGCTCCTGCTGGGCCTCGCCGGACATCATCGTCTCGATGTACTGCCAGGCCGCCTGCGGGTGCTCGGCGCGGGCGGGGATGGCGATGACGCTGCCGCCCCAGTTGCCGCCGACGCCGGGCACGCTCGCGACGCGCCAGTCCCCCGCGGTGTCGGGGGCGTCGGTCTTGATGCCCTGGAGGATCCACGAGGGCGCCACCGTGACGGCGAACGCGCCGTTCGCGCGACCCGGGGCCCAGCCCGACGACCACGCCGCGATGCCCGCGCTGATGCCGGCGTCGTGCGCGTCGACCGCGACCTGGAACGCGTCCTCCACCTGGGGGTTCTTGTCGTAGACGAGCTCGCCGTCGGGCGAGTAGTACTTCTCGCTCACCTGGTTGACGGTGGAGAAGAAGACGCTCGTCTCGATGTTGTCGACGAACGGCTTGCCGGTCGCCTTCGTGTACTGCTCGCCCATCGCGATGAACGACGGCCAGTCCTTCCACATGGCCGCGACCTCGTCGGGCTCGGTCGGCAGGCCGGCCTGCTCGAAGAGGTCGGCGCGGTACGCGAAGCCGAGGCCGCCGACGTCGGTGGGGATGCCGATGACCGAGCCGTCCTCCGCGGTGGCCGCCTTCGCCGCCCACGGCAGGTAGTCGCCGGCGATGCCGTCGCCGCCGAGCGTGCGGAGGTCGAGGAAGTTGGCGCTGTTCTCCACGAACTGCGGGAGGTCGTCGTTCTGGATCATGACGAGGTCGGGGACCTTGCCGCCCGCGAGGGCCGCGGTGAGCGCCGTCGCGGTCTCGGTGGTGGAGCCGACCTCGGTCAGCTTGATCTTCGCGTCGGGCTTCTTCTGCTGGTACTCGGCGACGCCGTCCTTGGCGCCGATGCCGGTGAACGACCAGAAGGAGGCCTCCGCGTTCGGGTCGTCCGACCCGGCGCCGCCTCCGCCGGACGAGCATCCGGTCAGGGCGACGGCGACTGCGGCGGCGGCGATGACGGCCGTCAGGCTTCTTCTCACGATGATTCCTCTTCGTCGGGGATTCGCGCGGCGTGGTCGGAGCGCCGGTGCTCCCGCCGAGAGAACGATCTCTTGGCGTCACCGTAGCTCGCGTGCCGAGCTCCTGCAAGCGACGATGCGCAAACGAGACCGGCGCCCCAGACATCGATCTCCGCCTAGGATCAGGGAGGCTCCGCGCCCGGGGCGGCGCCGATCCGGGAGGGATCCATGACCAGCACGGCGGCCGCCGCATGACGCGCCCCACGCTCGTCGACGTGGCGAAGGCCGCCGGGGTCTCCCGCGCGACCGCCGCGCGCGTCCTCTCCGGCGGCACGAAGGTGGACGCCCGCATGGCCGCCGCCGTGGTGCACGCCGCCGAGCAGCTCGGCTACGAGGCGAACAGCGCGGCCCGCATGCTGCGCGGCGGCCGGGCCGGCGCGATCGGGCTGATCATCGCGTTCAACGAGCTCGACAGCCTCACCGGCACGTTCTTCACGTCGGTGCTCAAGGGCGCCGCGAAGGCGCTGCACGCCGCCGATCTCCAGCCCGTCCTCCTGCCGGCCGACCAGGACGACGCCGACCGGATCCCGCGCTTCCTCCGCTCGCGCGCGGTCGACGGCGCGGTCGTGATCCTCCAGCACGAGATCACGCACCTCGCCCCGACGCTCGCGGACTCCCCCGTGCCCATCGGCTGGGTCGGCCGCCCGCGCGGCGCCCTCGCGGACGACGCGATCATCGTCGACTCCGACAACCACGGCGGCGGGCGGCTCGCGGCCCGCGCGCTCGCGGACGCCGGGCGGCGCCACCTCGGGATCATCGCGGGGCCGCACGACATGGAGCCCGCCCGCGACCGGATCCGCGGATGGCGCGACGAGCTCACCGACCTCGGCATCGAGCACGGCGCCATCGTGCACGCCGAGTTCACGCTCGAGAGCGGGTCGGCGGCCATGGCCCGCCTCCTCCACCGCCACCCCGACATCGACGGCGTCTTCGCCTCCTCCGACCTCATGGCCGTCGGCGCGATCCGCATGCTCCAGGCGTCCGGGCGCCGCGTCCCCACCGACGTCTCAGTCGTGGGCTTCGACGACGTGATCATCGCGACGACCTCGGATCCGCCGCTCACCACCGTGCGCCAGCCGCTCGAGGAGATGGGCCGCGTCGCCGCCGAGACGGTGATCGCCGCATCGCTCGGGCAGGAGATCGACCGGCAGCCGGTGCTCCCGACGACGCTCGTGCGGCGCGAGTCGGCGTGAGCCGCGTCATCGGGTGACCCACGCGAGATCGATCTCGGGCGCGGCGGCCTAGAGGCGCGGCGGCGCCACGGATCCGCGCAGCACGAGCTCCGTCTCCAGCTCCATCCGCGACGCCGGCGACCCCGTCGCGCGCGACCTCGGCGACCGGTGCGCCTGCTCGAGCATGTGGAACGCGGTGGCGCCCATCCCGGCGATCGGCTGCCGCACGGTCGTCATGGGCGGCATCGCCCACGCCGACTCCTGCACTCCGTCGAAGCCGAGCACGCTGAGGTCGTCCGGAATCCGCAGCCCCGCGTCGTCGGCGGCCTCGTAGACGCCGAGGCCCATCACGTCGGAGCACGCGAAGAACGCGGTCGGCCGGTCGCGCGCGGCGAGCATGGCGCCCGCCGCCGAGCGCGCGCTCTCGCGGTCCCAGTCGCAGAACGCGATGCGCTCGTCCGGCACCCGGATGCCCGCCGCGCGGAGCGCCGTCATCAGGCCGTCGATGCGCGCGCTGCCGAACAGGTGCGAGCGGAGGCCGCCGATCACGCCGATGCGCGTGTGGCCCTGGGCGATGAGGTGCTCGGCCGCCATGCGCCCGCCCTCCCAGTTGGTGGATCCGACGCTCGCGACCTCGGCGGGCGGCCGCGTGCTCGGGTCGATGACGACCACCGGGATCCCCGCCGTCGTGAGCGTGTGCAGGCCCGCGGCGGAGACGTCGACCAGCACGAGGATCGCGCCGAGCGACGGGCGGCGGAGGAGCCGGCGGATCCACTCGCCGTCGGGTCGGGCGCGCGTGAGCACGAGGTCGACGCCCGCCGCGGACGACTCCTCCTCGATGGCGCTCAGCACCGGGCCGATCCAGCTGCCCTCGATGTGGCCGACCACGACGTCGACGATGCGGGCGGCGCGCGGATCCGGGTCGGTCGCGCGGGCGCGCGGCCGGCGGCGGTAGTCGAGGGCGTGGGCGGCGGTCATCACGCGCTCGCGCGTCGCCTCGGAGACGTCGGTGCCGCCGTTGAGCACCTTCGAGACGGTCGGGACGGTGGTGCCGGCCCGCTCGGCGATCTGCGCCATGGTCGGCCGGGGCGCGGCCGCTCTGCTGTCCATGGGCGGAGCCTAGCCGAGCGGCGGTTGTAGTTGCGCAACTTTGACACGCTCCCGATGCCGGATCGAGACCCGACGCCCTCTTGCCGCCCGACGAGTCGGGGTGGACAATGACGGGACGCCGTGCGGAGCTCGTAGGAGTTGCGCAACGACTGTTCGATGACGAACTGCGGAGCGATCCGCCCGGCACCCGGAGGACGACGATGACCGCCACCCCGCTCATCGAGCTGCGTCCGCGATCCGCGACCTCCCCCGCGCTCGCGGAGACCCCGCCGGCCGATCGGGGCCGCGCCTCCGCCGCCTCCGGTGCCGCCGCCTCCGCCCGTCGCGTCCCCCCGAGCGGGACGACCGCCGCCGTGCAGCGCGACGGCCGCCGCGCCCGCATCGCCGGCCGCGCCGCCCGCCCCGGCAGCGCGCCCGACGACCGGCGCGACGACCTCGTCTGGCGCAGCGGCCGCCTCGAGCTCCACCTCCGCCGGGCGCCCGACGGCCCGGTCATGCTCGGTCGGCTCGTGGCGGGATCCGTCGAGACGGTCGTCGCGGAGCCGGTCCCGCTCGTCGACGCGCTGGTCGCCGCGGGCCCGGGCGCCGCGGCGGGCGTCGGCGCCGACCTGCGCTACGTCGCCCATTCCGTGTCCGCGGACGGCGCGACCCTCGTGGTCGTGCAGGCGACGCCCGCCGGGATCCGCGTGACCGCCACCCTGCGCGGCCGCGACGGCGCCCTCCGCAGCACCGCGGTCGTCACGAACGACACCGGCGCACCCGTGCGCGTCGAGGCCGTCACCTGCTGGGCCGCGCCGCTCGGCGTGCGGCTCGACAAGGGCGACGTGCCGGATCCGGCCGCCGACTGGGAGCTCCTCGAGGGCCGGGTGGATGCGTCCGGTGCCGAGCGCTGGTCCGTGCGCGACCTGCGGAGCGCCGAGCTGCTGCCGTGCCCGCGTGCGGGAGGCGCGGAGGCGGGAGGCGCGGAGGCGGGAGGCGCGGAGGCGGGACGCGGATCCGTCGACCGCGCGTCGGGTGCCGCCGCGGACGCCGTGCACGCCGCCGCCGCCCTGCCCGTCGCCGCCCTCCTCTCCGAGCGGCAGGAGGTCGCCTGGCTCTGGGAGGTCGCGGCCGACGGACCCTGGCGCTGGCAGCTGCACGAGGGCACGGCCGACTGCCGGCTCGCGCTCTCCCGACCGGCCCACGCGGATCCCGCCGGCGCGGAGATCCTGGCCCCCGGCGCCTCCACCGCGGCCGCGTCCGCCCTCGTCGCCGTGGGCACCGACCTCGAGGACGCCGCCGCGGCCATGACCCGCGCCCGCCGCGCCGAGCGCCTCGCGTCCGGCGCGGTCCCCTCCGACCGGATGCACGACGCCACCGCCGTCGCGACCGCGGCGCTCTCGACCCTCCCCGAGGAGACCGTGGTCCCGGTGCACCTGCGCTCCGGCATGACCACCGCGGAGACGACCGCCGCGCTCGTCGCCGGGCTCGCGGGCGCGCTCCGCCTCGACGCCGACGGCGACCTGCGGCCGGATCAGCGCGCCCTCGCCGCCGACGCCGTCCGGGTCGCCGACGACCTGCGCGACGGCCTCGCCCGCTCGGTGCCGCTCTGGCCCCGCGGCGTCCCCGCGGGCGGCGAGCGCTGGACCTGCACGGCCCGCGACACCGGGGAGGCGGTCGTCGTCGCGATCGGCGACCGCGGCGACGACGCGGACGCCGCGCTCCTCTCCTTCCCGTCGCTCGTGGGCCGCCGCGTCGACGTCGCCGTCCTCTTCCCGCGGGACCTCGCGGACGGCGGCGCGGACGAGGCCGCGGACGGCGGCGCCGAGTGGGACGCCGTGCGCGGGATCCTCACGGTGCGGTCGGCCCCGGGCGGCCCGTCCGCGCGGCTGCTGGAGCTGCGTCGCCGGTCGTGAGCCGGGCACGGGTGCGATCCCGCCCGTGATCGCCGCCTGGTGCGGCAGGATCGGCGCGTGACCTCCGCCACCGCACCCGACGCATCCGCCGCCCGCCTCCTCTCCGCCTACGACGCCCAGCTCCGCACCGACGCGGAGACGCCGAACGCCCTCGACGTGCGGGAGCTCGGCCCGCTGCGCCTCGCGGTGTTCCCGGGCGGGCGCGGCTTCGTGACCTACCGCGACCTCGGCGACCTCGACGAGCCCGGCCTGCGCGACCTCGTCCCCGAGGCGCTCGCGCGCTTCCGCGACGACCCGGCGATCACGGGGGTCGAGTGGAAGACGCGCGGCCACGACCGCGCGCCCGGGCTCGACGGGATCCTGCGCGAGAACGGCTTCGTGCCCGAGGAGCGGGAGACGATCATGCTCGGCGAGGCGCGGGCGCTCGCGGTCGACGTGCCGCTGCCCGCGGGCGTGACCCTCCGACGCATCACCGCGGAGGTCGACGTGCGGGCGATGAGCGCCATGCAGGCCGAGGTCTTCGGCGACGTGGACTCCGCCGACCAGGCCGACGCGATGATCCGCCGCCTCGGGCTCGACGACGGCATGGAGATGTGGGTCGCCTGGGCCGCGGGCCGGATCGTGTCCGCGGGCCGGCTCGAGCCCGTGCCCGGATCCGACTTCGCCGGCATCTGGGGCGGCGCGACCGTGCCGGAGTGGCGCGGCCGCGGGATCTACCGCGCGCTCACGGCCGCTCGCGCGCGCTCGGCCCTCGCGGCGGGCCGCACCCTGATCCACAGCGACTCGACCGACTTCTCCCGCCCGATCCTCGAGCGGTCCGGCCTCCTCGCCTGCTCCACGACCACGCCGTACGCCTGGTCGCGGTGACCTCCGGGCGCCGACCGACCCCGCGCCCACCGGAGTTGACTGGCCGGGTGCAGACGTTCCTCCCCTACCCCGAGCTCGACGCGAGCATGGCCGTGCTCGACGACAAGCGGCTCGGGAAGCAGCGCGTGGAGACGCTGCAGGTGATGAAGGCCGTGACCGTCGCCGGCTACGGCTGGCAGAGCCACCCGGTCACGCGCATGTGGCGCGGGTACCGGCCCGCGCTCATGGAGTACCAGGAGGCGACGTGCGCCGAGTGGATGCGGCGCGGCTTCGCGGACACGTGCTTCGAGAAGACGCTCGCGGTCATCGCCGAGGTGCCCGCGGACCTCGCCGCGTACGCCGAGGGCCGCATCGTGCGTCCAACGTGGTGGGGCCGCCCCGAGCTGCACCTCTCCCACCGCTCGAAGCTGCTGGCGAAGGCGCCGGAGCTGTACCGGCCGGCCTTCCCGGAGGATCCCGACGACCTCGACTACGTCTGGCCGGTCGCGAGCGGGTGAGGCATTCCCCCGCCCGGGGTACCGTTGCCTCGTGAGCCACATGAGCAGCGCGACGCCCGCGGGGCGTGGGGAGGTCGTCGGCGGCACGTCCGTCGGCACCAGGTAGTCACGGATCCGTCGCCGCGCCTCCTCGGGCCGGCCGCTCCCGGCACGCCCTGGATCCTCGTGGGATCCGGCCGCCGTCACCTGACACCCGTTCCCGCGGCACCGCCGCGACCCCGCCCGAAGGGCCCACCATGCTCCCCCTGACCGAATCCGCCATCCGCGCCTCCCTCGTGAACGCCTCCCAGCGCGAGGCGCGCGACGTCCGCCTCCCCGAGGGCTTCGCCGACCTCGCCTGGGACCGCCTCGACTTCCTCGGCTGGCGCGACCCGAAGGCCCCGCAGCGCGGCATCGTCGTCGTCCCCGTCGGCGACGAGCTGATCGGCGTGCTGCTGCAGCAGGCCGGCGCCGCCCCGCGCTCCCGCGCCCAGTGCTCGTGGTGCCAGGACGTGCGCCTGCCCGCGCCGGTCGTGTTCTACGGCGCGCGCCGGGCCGGATCCGCGGGCCGCAACGGCAACACCATCGGCACGCTCGTCTGCACCGACTTCGAGTGCAGCGCGAACGTGCGGAAGCCGCGGCCGATCCCCTACCTCGGCTTCGACCCCGAGGCGGCGACCGCGCAGCTCATCGACGACCTGCGGACGCGCGTCGCGTCGTTCGCGGCCGACGTGGCGTCGACGGCCTGACGCGGCGCGCGGCCCGCCGGCCCGCGCACGCGGAGGGTGGGTCGGCCGGGCCAGCGCATCGGGGCAGCGGACCCGACCGGGTCGGTGGGCGGGTCAGCGGACCCGACCTGGTCGGTGGCGGGTCAGGACTCCGGGGAGCAGACCGTCGCGAGGGCCGTGCGGAAGGCCTTGCGGTGCGCGTCGTCGAGGCCCTGGCCGAGCTCGCCGCGCGCGTCCTTCACGAGGTGGCCGCACGCCTGGTCGTCGAGCGCGTCGTGCGCGGCGCCGATGGCCGGGATGAGGCGGGCGTCGACGGCGTTGATGCGCGGGCGGACGCTCGTGGTCAGGTCGGGCGCCGTGGTGGGCGCCTCGTCGGGGTGCGCGTGCCAGCGGGCGATGAGGGCGTACTGCACCTGCTTGCTCGCGGTGATCTGCGCCCGCATGATGCGCTCGGCGGCCACCGGGTCGACCCCGTCGGCCTTCGCAGCCGCGATGGTGGCGTCGATGACGGCCTGCTCGCGCGCGGGATCCGCCACGGCCTTGCCGGACAGGTACTTCGACGCGGCCACGTCGTCGGCGATCTCGAGGCGGTCGAGCGCGGCGGACGCCACGGCGGTGACCGCCTGCTGCTCGGCCGGGTCGCGCGGGCATGCCTGCGCGGGCGCGGCGGCGCCGAGCACGGCGGCGAGGGAGACGGCGAAGGCGGACGACACGAGCAGGGCGCGGTGGGGCATGGGAGGGGATCCGTTCTGCGGAGGATGTGCGGGCCGGGGGCCGCGTCGGGTCGGTCGGGTTGCCGTGAGCTTAGGCACACGACGCGCTCGGACGGACGGCGGCGTCCACAGCCCGGCGGCGGATCGTGGGAGCGGCCGTGCGTGGGGCCGGGCGGGTCGATGAGCGGACCGGGGCGCGCCCGGCCGGTCAGCCCGCGAGCTCGCCCAGCAGCCGAGGCAGGTCGCGCATGTCGTCGAAGACCGTCGCGCCCGCGTCGCGCAAGCGGTGCGCGGGCGTGAGCCCGCCCGCGTGGCCGAGCGCGCGCATGCCCGCGGCCCGGGCGCCCTGCACGCCGTACGGACTGTCCACCACGACGACGCAGCGCGCCGGATCCGCGCCCATGCGCGCGGCCGCGAGGAGGAAGAGGTCGGGCGCGGGCTTGCCATTCACGACCTCGGTGGCGCTGGAGAGCCGGCCCTCGAAGCGCGGCAGCAGGCCGGTGCGGGCGAGGTTCGCGCGGATCTTCGGGAAGCCGCCGCTCGAGGCGACGCACGTCGGCGTCGCGATGCGGTCGAGCGCGTCCGCGATGCCGTCGACCGGCCGCAGGTGCTGCTCGAACGCCTCCGTGTACCAGTGCGCGTACGGGGCGTCCCAGTCGTCGGCGAGCTCGCGGCCGAGGTGCGCGGCGACCTCGGCGGTGAAGGACGCGTGCGACTTCCCGACGAAGCGCTCGACGACCTCCTCGGTCGTGATGTCCCAGCCGAGCTCGGCGAGCACCCGCCGGTCGACCTCGACGGCGAGCACCTCGCTGTCGACGAGCACGCCGTCGCAGTCGAGGATCACGAGGTCGACGGGCGCGTTCACGCCGTGGTGCGCTCCGCGTCGGCGGCGGCCTCGCGGGCGACGCCCGACGGATCCACCAGCACGCGCGCGAACGCCAGCTCGGCCGCGCCGATCATCAGGCGGTCGGGGCCGAGCGCCGCGCGCCGGATCCGCAGGGCCTCGCGCGCGCCGGGGAGCGCCTGGGCGGTGGCGCGGGCGAGGACGCGGTCGGGATCCGCCGCGTGCAGCGACCCGAGGAACCCGCCGAGCACGACGAGCGACGGGTTGAAGATGTTGACGACGTTGCGCAGCGCGACCGCGAGGTTGTCGATCTGCCGCTCCACCTCCGCCGTGACGGCCGGGTCGCCCGCCGCGAGCGCCGCTGCGAGCACGTCGCCGAGCTCGTCGGCGCGGGCGCGCGGGAGGCCCGTGACCTCGAGCAGCGCGTCCTGGCCGACCGTGGTCTCGAGGCAGCCGACGGCGCCGCAGTGGCACAGCTCGCCGCCGGAGTCGACGAGCGTGTGGCCGAGCTCGCCGCCGTAGCCCTCGGCGCCGCCGAACGGGCGCCGGCCGATGAGCACGCCGCCGCCGACGCCCGACGCGCCGCCGTTGAGGTAGACGAGGTCGTCGACGTCGCGGCCGGATCCGAAGCGCCCCTCCGCCACGGCCGCGAGGCTCGCGTCGTTGGCGGCGAGCGCCGGGAGCCCGGTGGCCTCCGCGAGCAACGCGGCGAACGGCTCGTCGACCCAGCCGAGGTGCGGCGCGAGGCGCACGAGGCCGCCGTCGAAGCGGACGAGGCCGGGGACCGCGACGCCGATGCCGAGCACGCGGGCGTCGGGTCGGGTGGCGCGGAGGTCGGCCCGCAGCTCGGCGATGATCGCGCTCGCGAGGTCGGCGGCCTGCGCGGCCGTGGGGATCCCGTCGGTCTCGCGGCGGACGCGGCGCTGCACCACGCCGTCGAGCCCGACGAGGCCGACCGTGACGGCGTCGATCTCCGGGTTCACCGCGAAGACGACGACGCGCGGGTCGGCCGAGACGATGGGGCTCGGCCGGCCGACGCGGTTGGTGCCGGGCGGCTCCGACTCCACGACGAGGCCGAGGTCCTCCAGCTCGCCCACGAGCGCGGCGATGGTCGAGCGGTTGAGGCCGGTCTCGCGCGTCAGCTCGGAGCGCGACGCGGGGCCGGTCTCGTGCACGATCTGCAGCACGGTCGCGAGGTTGGAGCGGCGCACGTGGTCGGGCGTGGTGCCGCGGGAGCGGGCGTCGCCGGCGGGCGGGATGTCGCGGGCCCGCGGATCCGGCGCGAGCGGCACGGCGCGGGCGGGCACGGCGGCGGCAGCGGGAGCAGGTGCGGTCGCGGGAGCGCCGGCGGCCGGTCGGGCGGGATCCGCGACGGGTGCGGGCGGCTCGGGCGCGCGCGCGGCGTCGCCCGTCTCCGGCCCGGTCACTGGATCCCCACCCGACGAGGCTACCCGGCTGCGGCCGGGCGGGCGACGGCCGCGACCGCCGCCGACGCGCCGCCGGCAGTGCCGCCCGCAGTGCCGCCCGCAGCGCCGCTGGCCGGCGCCCCGCCCGCCTGCTCCTGCAGCGCCCGGCGCACCCCCGGGCCGCGCCACGACTCGAGCCGCGGGGGGGGGGGGGGGGGGGGGGGCGGGGGGGGGGGGGGGGGGGGGGGGGGGGGGGGGGCGGGGGGGGGGGGGGGGGGGGGGGGGGGGGGGGGGGGGGGGGGGGGGGGGGGG